>CBCOYO010000052.1:0-21866 GCA_965114465.1 uncultured Lachnospiraceae bacterium | reverse complement strand
GTGGAAATTATGCGCCAAAATGCTTGCACTTTAGCGTTTTGTGTGCATCAATTGTAACATTTTGTTACAGAATTTTAGGAATGGGAATAATCTGTATTTGCATATCCGGCGTGTTTAGTGTAATATAGAATTGTTGGCAGTTAACGTTTGAGAAAGGATATGAAATGCAGACGAGAAGAATTAGGACACTTCATTTTATTATTATTTTATTAAGTTTGGTAACAATGATTGCTTTGACGTTCACAGGAGTTGTAGGAGTGCTTTACATAAAGGAACGCAATGAAGTAAAACGACTTATGGCGAAATACGGCGAATATGGAACAGATGGAGCGATTTCGGTTGGATCATTCCAAGATTTGGCACAAGGAGCTGATATAGACGGACAGAGCAGTGGAGAAAATGGGCAAGGAGCAGAGGGACAAGGAGATGAAAACGGAGCAGGAAGCAATGGAGAAGGTGGAAGCGGAAGTAATGGAGCTGGAGAGAATGGACAGATAACAGATGGAAATAGCAGCGAAGTTGACGCATCTGGAACTGACAGAGAAAGCAACGAAGCCGGAGCAGATGAACAAGGCAATGTGTCCAATGAAAATGGACAAGAGGCTACGCCTACAGGCGGCAATGCGGTAGCGGTTCCTCCGGAAGATGGAAATGCTGTGGAGGAGTCGATGAAGCAGCGAATGAAGGAGCTGGTTATTGGCGAGGATGGCAGTCCGCTGAAAATGCTGCGTTCTTTTTTTCCAGAAAATTTAATTTATTATGACGAACAACAGTATGTTTTTTCACCAGTTTTGGATGAGGTAAAGAAACATAATTTAATTGCAGAGAACTTTGTGGAGAATGACAGGGGCGAGATGGAGTATGTAGAGAACGGTGTTGTCACGTCACACAAAGGAATTGATGTATCGAAGTATCAGGGCGAGATTGATTGGCAGGCAGTAAAGGCGGATGGTGTGGAATATGCTTTTATCCGGCTGGGGCTGCGCGGCTATGAATCGGGAAAAATTGTGCTGGACGAATATTTTGAGCAAAATTTGCAGGGGGCAAATGATGCGGATGTAAAGGCGGGGGTATATTTCTTTACGCAGGCAGTTACAGAAGCAGAGGCACGTGAGGAGGCAAATTTTGTTCTGGAAAATATAGCTGGATATCAGGTGTCGTATCCGATTGTATTTGATGTGGAGATGATTACAAATGCAAACGGCAGGGCAAACGCATTGTCTAAGGAGGAGCGTACCAATATTGCAATTGCTTTCTGCGAAACAATTCGTCAGGCAGGATATACACCGATGATTTATGGAAATGTAAAATGTTTTACTAAACTGTTGGATATGACGAGGCTTCAGGATTATGAAAAATGGTATGCGTTTTATGATAATTATATGTATATGCCATATGAAGTAAGCTGCTGGCAGTACACAGAGAAGGGTAGGGTCAACGGGATTAAGGCAGAAGTGGATATGAATATTTCCTATAAAACATGGTAAAAAAATAAAATAGCAAAGGAGAATGTATTATGAGTGATGCGGTTGAAAAGTTGCAGGAACTGATTGACGGGAGCGAAAACATTGTGTTTTTTGGCGGTGCAGGGGTGTCTACAGAGAGCGGGATTCCGGATTTCCGCAGTGTGGATGGGCTGTATCATCAGAAATATGATTATCCGCCGGAAACTATATTAAGTCATACATTTTATGTAAGCAAGCCAAAGGAATTTTTTAAGTTTTACCGTGACAAAATGGTTGCGTTAGATGCGAAACCCAATAAAGCGCATTTGGCATTGGCGAAATTGGAGGAGATTGGGAAACTCAAAGCAGTAGTAACACAGAATATTGATGGGCTGCACCAAGCAGCAGGCAGCAAGAAGGTGCTGGAGTTGCACGGAAGCGTATTGCGCAATTACTGTGAAAAATGTCATCAGTTTTATGATATAAAGGCAGTGATAGAGTCGGAGGGCGTACCAACGTGTGCCTGCGGCGGAAGAATTAAACCGGATGTTGTGCTCTATGAGGAGGGCTTAGATCAAAGAACTTTGCAGGAGGCAGTAAAGGCAATTAGCGAGGCGGATATGCTGATTATCGGAGGCACATCGCTTGCAGTTTATCCAGCGGCAGGGCTGATCGACTATTATCAGGGGCATAAGTTGGTGTTAATTAATAAAACGCCGACGCCAAGGGACAGTATGGCGGATTTGGTGGTAACAGGGAGTATCGGCGAGATTTTTTCACAGATTAAGATAGAACATTAATTATTGATACTTAGGAACTGTCAATAAATAACTCATCAATTTGATTTGTCTAAATGTCCATCTGCGGCATCAGATAATCTTGACGTAGCCCCGCTACGCCTGCGATTATCTTCTTTGCAGCTGAACATTTATACGGCGTCAAATTAACAAGTTATTTTTTGACAGTTCCTTACGAGCAATAAATTTTACCACATTAAGCAAGATATTTACGCTTGTGACTCGGCGTTATTGGTAAATATAAGTGTTCGTTAGTATAAATAAAGAATAGGGGGTAGCGTTTGCTTATGGGATGGGAATATGCAGTCGGTGATGTGGTAAAGCTGAAAAAGCCGCATCCGTGCGGAAGTTTCGAATGGGAAATTTTGCGCGTAGGTGCTGATTTTCGGTTAAAATGTACAGGGTGCGGTCATCAAGTAATGCTGCCGCGCCGTCAGGTGGAAAAAAGCACTAAAAATTTAACAAAACATCAAGAAGTATAGAGAATTTATTTTGGGGTTTGGAGATTTCAGCTTTGCTTGTTAAAGGAGGCTTGGGGATATTATGGGAGAGGTGTATCATTTTCAAGTAAATTTAGGGGGAATGCTGGATATACTGTCCAATCATTTGTATAAAACGGCGGAAGTCTTTTTGCGGGAGTTAATGCAGAACGGCGTAGATGCAGTAACACTGCGCAGAAAGAAAGAACCAGATTGGAATTACGGCAAATTGTTTATCCAGTTAGAACCAGGGCATGAATTGGTTTTTACAGACAATGGTGCAGGGCTTACCGAGGAGGAAATTCATCGTTTTTTGGCAGTTATTGGGCAGTCCTCAAAGCACGATTTAGCAGGTGGAAAGATACCAGAGGATTTTATTGGGCGGTTTGGTATCGGATTGCTGTCATGCTTTATGGTTTCGGATTCTATTGTTGTACGAACGAGGTCAGCAGACAGTGACAAAGCTTATGAATGGAAAGGATTTCCGGACGGAACATATACTTTAGAGGAGCAGATAGACAGCACAGAAGAAGAAATTCCTGTGGGGACATCTGTTTTCTTAACTGCGAAAAAGGGATGCGAAGTATATTTTCAGCGGGAAACAATAATGCGGCTGGTGCGGTATTATGGATTAATGCTGCCTGTGCCAATTTATCTTAATGACGAGCCAGAACCATTAAATTATGTGCCAAGCGATTTTCGAAAGCTTGGGCGTGGGAGCTTGCTGGCATTTGGGGAATGGCTGTTTGACGAGGAATTTTTGGATGCCATTCCAATACATACAAAGCACTTATCTGGTGTAGCCTATGTGCTTTCCTATAAAACAGACGCTACGATAAAAGAGGGACATCGTATTTACTTAAAAAATATGCTGTTAACGGATCAAGGAGTGCCGCTTTTGCCGGATTGGGCGTTTTTCCTGCGCTGTTTTATCAATACATACGCGCTAAGACCTACTGCATCACGTGAAAGCTTTTATGAAAATGACGAATTAGAGGCGGCAAGGATGGAATTTGCTGAGGCAGTAAAACAGCATTTTACGGAGTTAGTGGAGGATTTCCCCAATGTGCTGCAGCAGGTGGTTGCGGTGCATTATGATGCATTGAAATCTATGGCGGTTTGGGATAATGAAATGTTTCGGTTGTTTATTGACTATCTTTCTTTTGAAACTTCCGAGGGAGAAATGACTGGTTCTGCCTTAAAACATACAGGAGCTGCGTTGTACATTAATGATGTCAGCCGTTTTAAGCAGTTGAAACCGATTTTTATGGCACAGGGTAAGCTTTTGATATGTACTGGCTATATGTATGACGAACAGTTAATTTTAAAAATGGCAGATATGTTTGGTTTAAATATCACGCCGCTGCACGAGGAGGATATGGGGGCAGTACTGAAAGAAATCCCAAATATTGCACAGCAAAGGGCACTTGCATTGATTGGGTTATTTAATAAAAGTTTGCAGGAATTTGACTGTCAGGCGGATATTAGACGTTTTTATCCCATTGATTTGCCGGTGATTTATTATATAAGTGATGATGTGCAGTTTCTGCGACAGGTGCAGGATGCTAAAGAAAATTCCAGAGGTATTTTTTCGGAGGCACTTGCGTCGTTGTTATCCAATACGGTGGATCATACACTTGCTATGCTTTATTTAAACTATGATAATCCGTTAATTCAGAGGCTGCTTTATTTGGTGGAGAATCAGGAACTTTTGCAGTGCATTGCCAAGATTCTCTATATCCAAGCACTTGCGGCAGGTGGACATTCTCTACACCAAGGGGAGTTAAAGGCATTAAATCAAGAGTTAATATACTTAGTGGACAGCCATACATTATGAAAAGATGCGGCTATGAAAGGCTGGTCAAAAACTGCTTATTGCGATTTTAGACAAACTCTAAGAAGGAAAGAAGCAGTATCATAGAGAATCTAAGAAAGGGATAGTGTGAAAGATACTTCTAAGGCAGCAAAAGACACTGCCTTAGAAGTATTAAGTTTCACAGAGGAAAAACGTGAAGGACAGCGTTTTTCATATCTATTTGAGAGGCTGTCGCAATAAGCCTTGATTATACAAGATATAGTGTTAAACGCAGCACATTGTTATAATATCTTGTATAGATCTTCCTTAATGCGACAGCGGCATGGAGGATAATATGAAGAATAAGAACGATTTTCAGAGGATTCAGCAAAAACTAGACAATATGCAGGGCGGTGCGGTGCGTATGAAGGCAATTTTGGAAGCAATTAAGGCAGCGGACGAAGCCAACGAGCCTTATTATCAAATGCTGTTTCGCTATGATTATGCTTATGAAGCGACATTTCATGACGATCCGCCCAAAGCGATGCCGTCAGCGGTGGAATTTAGTACCATTTTTGAAGAAAATCCGGATGCTTTAGGGCCTGACGGACGGGAAATGTATTTAATGATTATGCAAATGGCGATTGATCCTGTGCTGTATCTGCCGCAAATTCCGCTTTCCCAGTATGAGGGAATGATGGAACAATTTCATAGTTTGGTAAAACGGTTTAACCTTGGACATCGGATTTACTGGTGGCAGATGTGCCGTTTTATGCAGTATATTGATAAAAATAAGGCGTTTGAGTATTTTCAGAAATTTTGGAAAACAGGTCGTGATGCACTTTCAGACTGTCGTGCCTGCGAACGGTGTTATGCAGTGCGAATGCATTTGCTAATGGGGGACGAGGCAGGCGCGGAGGAACACGCAAAGCCTATAAAATCACGTCATATTCGATTCTGCGGTGATACACCACATTTAATGCTTCTTGCATATATTGAGTATGCAATGGACAAGGGAAATTTAAAAATGGCAATTCCATATGCGCGGGAATTAAAGCGTATTGGGCATCGCGACCGCAGTGATTTAAGCTATATTGGTGCAGTTCTGCGCTGTTATGCCTATTCGGATTTAGAGTCAGGTATAGAATTAATGGCAAATAGTTTCGCGTGGATTGTTGGTATGTGGGATCAGAAAAAGGTGTATGATTTTTATAAGGGGGCTTGGACAATATTTCATCAGTTATCCAAACAACAGGAAGAAATTCATTTGGCGCTGCCTAAAACGATTGGCTGTTATCAAGCAAGCGGCATTTATAATATAAAGGAAATGGAACAGTGGGTTTATGCGCAGGCAGAGCAGATTGCGCAACAGTTTGATGCACGGAATCATTCAGATGCATTTGCTAAGGATTTGCGTCTTGCGGTAAAAGAGCCACGTATTTTAATGTAAATATAGGTTATAGTTCAGCCTAGGGAGCTGTCGCATTAAGATAAATGGATACAAAATAGTCGAACTCTGCGCTAAGATTTATACCATATTTGGTATCATCAAAGCCAATTGCGACAGCCCCTACCTGAACTGTTACTGACCAAAATCAAATAATTTTTTAAAATAAAAAAAGGGTTGACAAACAGCCTAAAATGTGCAGCCGCTTCCGTTACAGATTGGTTTTAGAGGTAACGAAAGCGGCTCTTGGTTTTGAAGTATTTTGCATTTTCATTCCAAGGGGCTGGTTCAGAGATTTGTTTTTCCTGCTGAAGAGTGTCTTGATGTTATCCTTGCGTAAAATAAATGCAAATTGTCAAAGTTATCTATTTCATTATCTTGGCAAATTATAAACAGAATTTACTTTTCAAAGCTGAATAAAAATAGTAATTATTGTAACTTAATTTGGAATTTGGTATGATGTTATGTATAATTGAAAGCCAGAAAATAACATAAAAATTGAATTTTTAGGAGGAGAGATGAATATTGCAATATGTGATGACAGTACGGAATATCTTGATAGAATTGAGCAGCTCCTTGAGCCCTATGTAGAAGCCAATACCCTTAAAATCAGTCGCTTCACATCGGGGGAAGAATTTTTGGACTCCATAAATAAGGACAATACCTATGATATTATTTTTTTGGATATAGAAATGGCACAGATTTCAGGATTAGAAGCAGCAAGGAAGATACGAGAAAAAGAAAGTAATTCTATCATTATTTTTATTACCAGTCATATAAGCTATGTGTCAGATACCTTTCGTTTATCAGCCTTTCAGTTTTTATTAAAGCCAATAGATGAAGCGGCTTTTCGTTTGGACTTTGAAAGAGCATTGCACGAGTATAAATCACGTCATGAACAATATGTTGTCAGATGGAGGGATGTGTACTGTGTTCTTGAGTATGAAGAAATTTTTTATATAGAAGCATACAACAGACATTTATTTATCCATACGGAAACAGAAGGATATGAGTGCGTGGGAAAACTGACAGAGGACAGTGAAAAATTAAAACTATACCATTTCGCAAGATGCCATCAGGGGTATCTTGTAAACTTAAATAAGATAAAAAGGATAAATAAAGCCTCCATAAAACTGAAAAATGAAAAGGAAGTTCCCATAAGCAGAAGATACAGAGCCGGGGTGATGGAGGCGTTCAATCTATACTTAGCAGGTAGGCAGGTTTGAAAGTAAATTTTCAAATATTGATTGGTATGCGTGCTAAAGCATACAAGGGCTATAGATATGAATATGATATTTGATTTTATTAATTTTGCAGGAATCATTTTAGAAACATTGATTGCTTTAAGCTTTTTCAGGCTTATTTCCGCCGAAAAAAGAGTGACATTCCGTCAGGAGATATTATTGGGGGGAGTACTTGTCATTTTCCAGTCAGTTGTTATGATTGGTGTGGGAAAGCAGATGATTACAACTGCTGCAATGCTACTGTCAATAATATTGCTGTCCTGTATATATAAAATGACCATAATTAAAAGGCTGTTATGCTTGGCAGTACTGATAATTCTTTTTATACTTTCAGAAATAGTAACAGGACTTCTGTTAACAGGTATTTCAAGTGCAACGGTAGAACAACTCAGCGGTAATGTATTATACTATATACAGGGTGTATTAATGTCAAAGCTGTTAATGTTTATTATTATAAAAGCCTTTGGATATTTTAGTATACCTTCTGAAGTCAGAATTTCAAGGGGTATTTTTGCTGCACTTATGGTGTTTCCAGTGGCAACCTTTCTGGTAATCTATGTTATGTCCGAATATATGTATAAGACAGAAGAAGCGAGACTGATTGTGCTGTCAGCCATAATGTCAGCAGCATTGATAGCCTCAAATATAGTATTATTCTATCTGTTTGAGTATCAATTAAGAGAAGCAGAGGTAAGAATAGAACAGCAGTTGATGAAACAACAGTTGGAATACAAGGCAGAATATTACAAGAAACTTTCGATTAAGCAGAAATATTCCAATAAGGCAATGCATGATTTAAAAAACCAACTATTTGCCTTAAAAGAAGCATTGTTAAACAATGAGGAAGAAGGGATTAGGAAAATAACAAGACTCTGTGAAGAAATGCTTACCTCTCAAACTCTGACATTCACGGGAAATGAAGCGGTGGATGCACTTCTTACGGTGAAAATCCAAGCAATGAAAGAAAAAGAAATAAAGTTTACCCATACAGTTTATATGTCAAAGAACAACACAATAGATATACTGGATTTATGCGTGTTGTTGGGAAACTTGATGGATAATGCTATAGAAGCAAACGAAAAGGTATGCTCCAAAGAACGGTTTATCCATCTAAATATTGTGCAGAGAGCCGATTATCTCAGCATTCAGATAAACAATGCAACGGATGGTGGTAATGTAAAAATAGAAAATAATAAAATCATCACAACCAAGAAACAGAAAGAACTTCACGGTTTCGGTTTGCAGAGTGTAAGGGAAATCACAGAAAAATATAATGGAAGCTGCACATATAGCCAGGAGGGACATTTATTTCAGGCAGTTTTAATGTTGGAAAATAATTAAATGGTGTCAAAGTTGCAGAAAAAACGACCACTTTTGCAAAGTGGGTTGAATAAAAAATAGGATGATGGTATCTTTTGTGCAAAAGGCGGGAATTATGCTTACACATCTGGCACAAAGGATATCATCATTTTTTATATTGAAAGGAACAATTATGTAAAAAAGAAGAGATTCCATGTAAAAAAATATGGACTAAAATAGAGGTGAAAATTGGTGGAGAATTCAATTGAAGTTGATGGATTATGTAAATCTTTTGGAAAAAAAGAAGTACTAAGAGGAATTACACTTAATGTAAAAGAAGGAGAAATTTTCGGGCTGTTAGGTCCATCGGGAGCAGGAAAAACTACTTTTTTGAATGTGCTTACTGGACAGATAACGGCAGATGCAGGAAAAAGCCATATATTTGGAAATGATACAACGAAATATAATGCAGAGATGTATAACAAAATAGGAATGTTAATGGATAATTGTGGTTTATATTCTAGATTATCTTGTTATCAAAATTTGAAAATAATGTCAATCATTTATGGAATATCAGATTTGGATATTATGGAGGTGCTTGATAAAGTTGATTTGTTGGAAAACAAAGATACTGTAGTATCAAAAATGTCAAAGGGAATGCAGCAAAGATTGGCATTTGCAAAAGCGATACTTAATAAACCGAAGATACTTTTTTTAGACGAGCCAACAACAGGTTTAGATCCGGTAACGACAGGATATATTCATGATATGATAGAAAAATTGTCAAATGATGGTACGACTATAGTGTTAACAACACATAATATGGATGAAGCCACTAGGTTATGTAATAATGTTGGTTTATTATGTGAAGGTAAGATTGTTGAATATGGTAATCCGCAGCAACTTTGTTATAAATACCGAGAAGCTGATTTATTTATAGTAGTTACTTGGGCAGATGAAATAATAGAAATACAAAATAATGATGTGGGAAGAAAAAAGATGGCTGATCTGTTAATTAAGAATGAGGTCAAAAGTATTCATACATTAGATACTACTTTACAAACAATATTTGTTAAATTAACTGGAAAGGAGTTAGAAAAATGAGAAATGTTCATATTAAATCGGTCATGTATAAGCAATTACACGATACGATAAAAAATAAGTTAGTAATTTTGTTGATTTTTATGTATCCGGTATTAGCATATATTTTTTACTTTTTGCTTAAGGATACTCCACAGGCTATTAATATGGTTATACCTATTTTTGTAACTATGCATATTATAATGGCGCCGATTGTATGTATATCAAGCATTATTTCAGAGGAAAAGGAAAAAAATACATTGAAGGGGTTGTTTTTTTCCGGAGTAAAAAGTTATGAATATTTGTTAGGAATATCAAGCGTATTACTGCTTATTTTGATTGTAAGCTTAATACCATATTTATTTATATTGCAGTTTAAAGTAGGACAAATTTTGTGCTTTTTTTATTTTGCGGTAATAGGATTTTTGTGTTCGTTACTTTTAGGTAGTGTGATAGGTATAATATCCAAAAACCAAATGTGTGTAGGAACAATATCTTCACCATTATCTATGTTCATAGGATTATTACCGATGACATCAATGTTCAATACACATATAGATAAGATATCTAAAGTTTTGTATTCAAAAAGAATATATGATGTTATATATTCATTTATGGATAATAAAGAAATAGATATAATAATTGATACAAGTGTGTGTATAATAAATATGTTTATATTGATCATTATTTTTAGTTTTGCATACAGAACCAGTGGAAAAATTTTTTAAAGGTAAAAAGGTAACTAAAATAAAAGTTCAATTATAAAGTCCAAGTAAAAAGTTCCAAAAATAACTTGAAAAAAAGGTCAAGTTATGATATGATAAGGTTTCGTGATATATAAATTCCTTGCTTCTTCAAATAGGGGAGAGGCCAGAGACCAAAAGGAGGTTACAAAATGAACAAATATGAATTAGCCGTTGTTGTTAGCGCGAAAATCGAAGACGACGAGAGAGCAGCTACCATGGAGAGGGTTAAGACAATTATTACAAAGCATGGTGGTACAATTACGAATATTGATGAGTGGGGTAAGAAACGACTGGCTTATGAAGTGCGTAAAATGCGCGAGGCGTTTTATTACTTTATTCAGTTTGAGGGTGCGTCTACGGTTCCGGCTGAAGTCGAGTCGAGAGTGCGCATCGTAGAGAACGTTGTCAGATATTTGTGCGTGAAACAGGACGAGAAATAGAGTGCGTAACTGTATTGCGCAGTGCGTATAGTAGGAGAAGAACTGATATGAATAAAGCAATTTTGATGGGACGTTTGACAAGAGATCCGGAGGTTCGTTATTCACAGGGAGATAACCAGATGGCGATTGCGCGGTATACGCTTGCAGTAGACAGGCGGTTTAACCGGAATAATGACGAGAATACCGCAGATTTTATTCCTTGTGTTGCGTTTGGTAAGGCAGGAGAGTTTGCAGAGCGTTATTTTCGTAAGGGAACAAAGATAGCTGTTACAGGTCGTATTCAGACTGGCAGTTATACCAATAAGGATGGTGTGAAAGTTTATACCACAGAAGTGATCGTTGAAGAACAGGAATTTGCCGAGAGTAAGAACAGCAGTGCCAATGCAGCAGGCAATTACGATGACAGATTTGGTGGTAGTCCAATGAATAGTCAGCCGGCAGCACCGATGGCAGCAAGTGACGGTTTTATGAATATCCCTGACGGAATTGATGAGGAATTACCATTTAACTAATAATCAGTTTCAATTTAGATTAAGATTTATAAGAATAGGAGGCTTTACTATGGCTTTTAATAAAACAGAAAAAGCGGACTCTCCAATGAAAAGAAGGGGCGGAATCCGCAGAAGAAAAAAGGTTTGTGTTTTTTGCGGTAAGGATAATGTAATTGACTATAAGGATACTGCTAAGTTAAAGAGATATGTTTCTGAGAGAGGTAAGATCCTTCCAAGAAGAATTACAGGAAACTGTGCAAAGCACCAGAGGGCGCTCACAGTTGCTATTAAGCGTGCACGCCATATTGCGTTAATGCCTTATACAATTGATTAAATTTATATGAGTTTATAAGGATTGGCGCATTGGCAAGATTTGCGCAGAATTGGTGCACTACCACATAATTGTTTAAAATTGACCAATTATCCGGAAGGGTAGTTGGTCTTTTTTTTGCACGGGGGCTGTTGCATTAAGGGAAGCAGATACAAGATATCGTAATGCTGTATTGTGTTTTGCACTATATCTTGTATAATCAAAGCTTATTGCGACAACCCCGCACGGGTCGCATGGTGAGAAGAAAAAGGGTCGTATCTCTCTTGATTTGATAGACTCGAGCAAAAGAAAGGAGTTGAAAGCGAGAATGATTGAAGCAGTTAATTTATGTAAGCAGTTTGAACGCAGTACAAAGCAAGGAAAGAAGATGGTAAAGGAAGAATTTCTTGCTGTGGATAATGTGTCGCTTCAAGCGAAGGAGGGGGAGATTGTCGGGATATTAGGCCCAAACGGTGCAGGAAAAACTACGTTGCTGCGTATGCTGGGAATGTTGATGACGCCGACTTCTGGCACAATAAAAATGACAGATGTGTCAGGAAATAAAATAGAGGATCTCACGACGAAAAAGGGAGCGATTGGCTATCTTTCGGGGAATACCAAGCTTTATCAAAGATTTTCGATTCGGGAATATTTGCAGTTTCTTGGGGAACTGTATGAGTATTCACAGCCGGAGATTGATAATCGAATAAAAGAGATTTTCCAGGTGCTGGATATGGAGGCATTTGCGGATAATCATATTGGGAAGCTTTCGACAGGGCAGACACAGCGAGCGTCAATTGCACGCTGTTTAATGGCTGACCCGCAGCTTTATATATTGGATGAACCGACGCTGGGGTTAGATATTCTTAGTGCAGATGCGATTATCCATTTTATGCGGCAGCAGAAGGAAAAGGGGAAAACGGTGCTGTATTCTACGCATTATCTGGAAGAAGCAGAAGTATTGTGCGACCGCATTTATATGATTTGCGATGGCAGGATTGTAGCGAGTGGGACGCCGCAAGAGCTACGGATTAAGACGGCGAGCGAGAGTCTGCGTGCTGCATTTCATGCGATTTATAATCGTGTAAAAGGTGATAGTCATAAGATGGATATTGCGAATTAAAAATTATAGTAAACACAAATAATATTTGCGGTTACATGCGTCGACGGAATGTCGCAAAGTGGCGAAATTTCTTGGGTAGTCGTATCGTAAACAGCAAATACTTTTGTCGTTTAGAAGGGCGCATAGTGCAGAAAGAGCAATAGGAAGAATGGCTGTCTGTATCTTGTGCTTGGAAAGGAATAACAAAGAATATGAGAAAAATAGGAATATTAATTAAAAAGGAGATAATGGAAATCCTACGGGATAAAAAGACTCTGATTATAATGGTGCTGGTGCCGTTGTTGATGTACCCGCTGCTTATTATTGGAATGACGCTGGGAATGTCTATGATTATGCAGTCAGAGGAGGAGCAGGAACATATTGTTGGATATCGTTTGGAGGATAAAGCGTATTTAGAACCAATAGAGAAATTGTATCAACAAGAGGAATGGGATTTTGAGATTTCGTTTGTTGGAGCTTCTGCCGATAATAAAAATGCAGTGATGGAATTGGCAGATGTATGGATGAAATTTGAGGAACGTGATGAGGGTATTTATATAACGGCAGATTATACTTCAACCAATACGGAATCTGTGTATACTGCGGATGCGGTGGAGGAATTAGCAGACCGCTATCGCGAAGAATTGCTGACGGCAAATTTGGAGCGCGAGGGGTTGCCAAAGGAGTTTCTTTATCCTATTGTATATGAAGCAGTTGATGGCGCAACTGCTACGGAAACGGTGGGGATGAGCATTGGCGGTGCTATGGGAATGCTGTTGATTACCATGATTGTACTGGGAGCATTTTATCCGGCGGTGGATATCACAACTGGAGAGAAAGAGCGTGGAACATTGGAAACGCTGTTGACACTTCCGGTCACTAATTTTCAAATGATTATGAGCAAGTATATTGCTGTTTCGTTGTTTGCGTGTGTAACGGCTGTGATTTCTATGATTTCGCTTGGTGGTGCTATGGCGTTTCTATTGCTGGGTGTACCAGAAGAATCCGTAGACGGAATGGGGCAGATACAATTAACAGGGTATCTTTCGAGTATCCCTATGGTTCTGGTGGCACTTGTGACAACGGCAATGTTAATAACAGCATTGTGTATGTGCTTTTGCATTTTTGCAAAAAGTACGAAGGAAGCGAATAATTATGTAACGCCGGTAATGCTGGTTATTATGTTCGCGTCGATGGTGGGAATGGTTCCTTCGGTAGAATTAAATTATCGTTTTGCGCTGATACCGTTGGTAAATGTTTCTCTTTTGATAAAGCAAGTGTTTTCACAGCAGATGGATATTATGCTTGCAGCCATTACAGTTCTGGTAAATATGGGATACAGCATTATTGTTATATGGATTCTTGCGAAAATGTATGACAGTGAAGATATTTTGTTTTCGGACGGCTTCCGTAGTTTTCGAATTTTGCAGAAGCGTTCTGATATTCGTGAAGGCACAATTCCAGCAACAGGCGATATCCTAATGTGCATTGCAGTGGTATTTTTGGGAATGATTTATATTGGAAATACAATTGGCGTGCGAAACTTTTTTGCAAATATTGTGGTAAATCAATTGTTTCTGCTGGCAGCGCCGCTCTTTGTAGTCTGGTATATGAAATCGGATAAGAAAACACTGTTTTGCATTCAGATACCGAAATTGCGTTACATAGTAGGCAGCTTAATCACGTATGTGGGTGTGTATTGTATTATAATGTTATTGAGTATGCTGTTAACTTCGCTGTTTAAAGAAAGTACACAAAATGTGGAAGCTGCTTTTACAGAGATTACGCAACAGCCGTTTATTTTGCTCGTAATTGTAGTTGCGCTTATGCCAGCTGTGGGAGAAGAACTACTATTTCGTGGACTGGTATTTGGAAGCCTGCGTTCACGGATTCAGGTAAAATGGGCGATATTAATATCAGCGCTGATATTTGGTTTGTTTCATATGAGCCTTGTGAAATTCCTGCCAACGGCGTGTTTAGGTGCGTTGTTTGCATATATTGTATGGCGGGGAAAAAGTATATTTTTGTCAATGATGTTACATTTTATAAATAATCTTTTATCAGTATTGGCAATGAAGTATCAGGAGGAAGCAGGACGGATTTTGCCGATTATGGCTAAGGAAGTGTTTTCGGTAATTGATATCTGTGTGTTGGCGGCGACCGGCGTTGTCTGTGTATTGGCGGGATATATTGTACTAAATCGTGAGAAAAAAGCATAAAATGGAATAGGTGCAAACTCGTAAAAGAAACATAGAAATAGAATAAGTATAGAAACGTAAGAGAGGCGCATAAATGGAATTTAAAATTACCATTCGGCAACGCTGAAAAAAGACAAGCTGGATACTTGACTAGATTTGGGGAAGATGTATATAATAAAAATGTTTCATATTGCAAATAGCGAGTGCTTTGTATATAAGGAATTAAAATACGGGGAATTCGTTTCAGTTATTAATGAAAGGAAATTTTTTTATGCGCAAAAAGGATTATTATAGGAATTGGTGTGGGGCGGCTTGTTGTCTGGCTCTAATAATGGCGCTGTCTGGCTGTTCAGCTTCCAATAAAGAGCAAGGGAATATGTCTTCGGGCACACCGTCCACGAATAATCAGCAGATAAGAGGGCAGGAAGCAGAGAGTCAGCAAAATGTGACAGATCAGAATACAGCAAACCAACAAAATATGACAAGTCAAGATTCAGAAAATCAACAAAACGTGACAGGTCAGAATATAGGAAACCAACAAAATGTGACAGATCAGAATACAGCAAACCAACAAAACATGACAAGTCAAGATATAGGAAATCAACAAAATGTGACAGGTCAAGACAGGGGAAATCAACAAAACATAACAGATCAAGATACAGGAAACCAGCAAAATGCGACAGGTCAAGGGATAGAGTCCCCGCAGAATATAACAGATCAGGATTTGGGATATCATCAATATGATGAACCAGGGCTGCATCATAAGTTTGATGAGTCTGCTGTTGGACATCATTCCTCTGGAAATGTAACGGGGCAAGCACAAGGGGCGCAGCAGAATGGTGCTTCTGGCGGTGTGTTATCAGGAAATAATGGTATTGACTTGGAGGCGGCAAAGACCATTGCGTTACAGAATGCAGGCGTTGATTCTGCAAATGTGGTATTTACCAAAGCGGAACTGGACTATGATGATGGAGTGGCAGAATATGAAGTTGAGTTTGTTGCAGGTTCTACGAAATACGAGTATGAAATCAGCGCAGCAGACGGAACTGTGCTAAAATCGTCGCAGGAGGCAGTGGAGCAGATTTCCGGTGGTGTGTCCTCACAGGCGTCTATTTCTGTTGAGGAGGCAAAGAAGATTGCCTTAAACTATGCAAAATTTACAGCAGATCAGGTGGTTTATACGAAGTCAGAACTGGATTATGATGATGGAAGGGCAGAGTATGAAATTGAATTTTATGCTGGTGGAAAAGAGTATAGCTTTACCATTGATGCTGTTTCAGGCACGGTTTTAGAGATGGAAATAGACTAAAAAACACGTAACAAGTATATTTAAAGAAATGCATAGCGGGGTTGTTTGATAAGAAAATATGCACAGGAAACAGCTCCGCTCTTTTTATGCACACGGGTACTTAGAGGAAGAATGTTGTTAGAACGTGCGTTTGAAAAGTACCTACATCCTCTTTTTATGCACACGGGCACTTAGAGGAAGAATGTTAGCATAGCTGACGAGTGCCCGGTGCACGGGTATGGGAAGAAAAACCTTCCCTACTCGATTGCACGCGGGCACTCGAAGGAAAATTTTCAACATAGCTGACAAGAACCTAACTCATAAGTATGGGAAGAAAAAACTTCCCTGCTTGATTAAGCATAGGTGCAGTTATGGTTATCGTATGGTAGAGCAAGATGCAAATCAGTATTTTATGACATACTGTTTACGGTTTTGTATTTGTAGAGCATCTCTGCGTGGTTTTGTTCTTCGACTTGGATATCGGCAAGGAGTTTGCGCACATCGGAATCACCGAAGCAGAATACATCTGTATTGTATTCAGAGGAAACCAATTTTTCTGTACTAATGCAGTCGGTTGCTAAGAAGCAGTCAGACTTCTTTTCCGCAGAGTTTGCCATTTTGTTATAGGTTGCTGTAGGATTGTAAGATTTTCCGTCACTGTCATTGCAGTTGCAGGAGGGAACAGAACCATTTAATACTTGATTTAAGGAATCATAGTGTTGTTGTTCTTTCTTTTGCAGCGTCTTGAACAGATCCTTTAAAACCGGATCATGCGCTTCTGTGGAATATTTTCCATATTTTTCAATACAGCTTTGTTCCTGTGTCTGTAAATCCTTGATAGCAGCGGTTTCTTTTTCAGTTAAAATCATTGCTGTTTACCTCTTTTCTTGCTATTTTGCAAATTATTTATAATAGTTCAGATAATATGCTGAACTATTAGGAACTGTTATCAGTTCTTTACTATTATTGGAATAGATAAGCTTTTTTATGCACATGGGTATTCGAAGCAAGATTGTCAGTATAGCTGGCGAGTGCTCAGTGCATGAGTAGAGAGATCTAAAGGAAGTGAGTTTTTGGCATTTTTTAGAAAAATAACAGTAAATGGAAAGACTTTTGAATGGAAGTTTTCAGTGGATGATTACGATTGGCAGTTTCCTTCACATTTGGTCTTTCGGGCGCTGGAGAGGAAATTAAAGATAATTTTATACTTTTTTCCGGACGATAACGGCGAAAGTATGCAAATTGGAAAGTGTCCATTTCAGACAGGGCTTCGCGCGTTTAGGGAGGGAGAAGTTGTATTGATTAATTTAAACCAGCCACGTTTTGTGGCGGAATTGCTGCAATATCTTTTGGAGGAGAGGATAAAACCAGAGGAAACAGGGATTGTAACGTTTTCAGACGGGAAGGAGATTTTGCGGGTGCTGGGATACACGTTTCAATATTTTTTAACGGAGGTATAAAATGGATTTACAGAGTGGATTTCCTAAGAAAACACTTTTTTGGAAATATATGCTTGTGGGACTGCAGGGAATGTATCAGGAATACGATTTGTATGAGCGGCTGGCGAAAGATCGGCGGTTTGATATGTCGCGCCATTTAAAAAAGACAATGGACAGGTTCTATCAAGCGGCTGCAACAGGGTATCGTTTGGATGATAAGTATATTTTAACAATCGAGTGCAGTTACTTTGAACCGCGGGATAAATGGGAAGAACTGGCGTTGCAGATTGTAAGGGATTTGGAGGACTTTTTTCGGATTGCATATGAAAAGGATTGTAAAAAAGCAGGCGCATTTTTGGAACGTCCGGTGCAGATCTTAGAGCAGTTTGCAGCGTTTAGCCCAAATATTGATTTAGAGAAAGCAACGAAAAAGGAGCAGCAGTATCTTGCGCAGTTGATTCAAGAAATATCTGCTGTGGATAAAAGCGGGAAAAAGGCGTGTATTGAAACAATAAAGCAGAGCGTGCGTCCTCCATTAATTGGAGAGGAACTGCTGGAACGCCGTGCGCCGATACAAAAGGAAAAGCCGGATAAGAAATCGTTTCCGTTAATCCGCAGAACCTCGCTGCGGTATGATTATGATATCGAGCGATTGAAAAAAATGAAGGAATTAAATCCTGCGCAATGGGAAGATACAATGTGTCTGGAAGCGGAAACGGTTTTGGCGGGTTGGTATCGCTCTGCGTTGGAAACGCTCTACTCGCTGGAACTTTTTGAATATGGGTATCCACTGCATGGAGAAGCTTTTAATCATGAGCGGCATCTTGAGGCAAGTATTGCAAGTGCAATGGTGCGGGCGTATGCATCAGGCGCTAAGGAACTGCTTGCGCGGCTGTATTATTTTTCCTATGATAAAAGCTGCAAAGATCTCTATGAATTGCTATGCGGAAAGGCAGACGTAGAGCAGTATGCAGAAGCTGATAAAGAGGGGCATATTAACAGTGGCATTCTTGCGGTTCTGCAAGGGGATGGGAAGGCGTTTACCAAAGAATTGCTTGCGCGGGTGCGTTATATCCGCGGTTGGTACGAGTTGTACAGTATTGCAACAGATGAATGGGGCTATATGCTTGTGCGCCTTGCGGAGGAAAGAGGACTTGTCTATCAAAAGGTGGAAGCGGCTGAACTGCTTGATTGTATTGTGCGGCAGCCGGTATATTCCAAAGTGCAGTGGGAAAAACGGGAAGAAACGGAGCAGTGGCTGGAAGGTGCGAAAACAAAGCATTTTCGGCTGGATAAAATATTTCCTTACGTGGAGGAGGGAAAAACGGTAAGACGACCAGACACTTCTTTGGACACAATTGCATACTTAGGCCCGTCAGATAATGAGGAAGCGCTTCGGTTGTGTAAGGAATTGGACTATCAGGGGCTATATCAATATGCCGAGGAGGTAATAAAGAGCGGGGAGCATCTTTATCTTGGATATACCATACGGGCGTATGCACATATGCAGCTTTACAGAGAACAGTATCAATGGGAGCAGGTATTTGCGGATTTAAGTGAAGCGATTCAGTATAGCTATTTGGAAGACAATGCTTTCTGGAGAAGGCTCGAGGTTATGGTGCGGCGGTCAAGGGCTTTGATTAATCCAGATAAAGAATCGGAAGTATATCGTCAGGATATTGCATATTTACAGCAGACGGATGAAAATAAAGCATGGTATTATCGGGGGATTTGAAACCGATCTTCAAAACGCCGCAGGGTGTCCCTTAGTCCACTGTCAAGATAGGTTATTGCGCGGGAATAAATGGTATCGGGTATTTTTTTATAATAAGCGTGCGCAATGCCGCCTGTAATGCAGGCAATGGTATCGCTGTCGCCGCCAATGGAAATGGCTTTGCGGATAGCATCTTCGTAGGAACTGGATTCTAAGAAGGCTTGGATTGCAGGTGGTACAGAATAAGAAGTACGGCTGTTAAATACATAGGTATCGCGTAGCTGATCTAATGGTACACTGGGCTTATAGTGCAGTTTCTTGGAAAGATAATGTTGGATTTGGTCTTTGTCACAGTCTTTGCGTGCTAGAAAAATGGTGGTGGCAACTGCCAGTGCGCCGCGGATTGCTTCGGGATGATGGTGCGTATAGTGGCAGCTTTGTTTGACTTCGTTTTGCACTTCGCTAAGTGAATCAAAAGCACAGCCGATTGCGCTTACACGCATAGCAGCACCGTTTCCGTAGCTCCTTTGAATTTTGAGATTTTCTGATAAAGCCCATTTTGCAAACATCTGCCCATAGCCGGCGTTAGGGTAACGGCGATAGTATTGTTTGAGCCAGAGCGCGTAACTTTGGGCAGAAGTGATTGGCGGCGTAAGAAAGAGAGAATGTTTGCTTTGTGTTTGAGTTAATAATTTTTCTGTAATGGCTATGGTCATAACTGTGTCGTCTGTAAAGGTGCTTCCAGCAGGGAATAGCGGGAAGTCCTCGGTTTTTACATTGTGAAGTTCATAAGTGGAACCGATAATATCGCCGAATACTGCACCATACATACTAAATTTCTCCTTTATAATATCTGAACCTGTTGGATAAACAAGCCTTCCTGAATTAAAGTTTCGTGATAAATATTGTTATAGCGGTTTAATATTTCAGACACATTGTAAAGCCCGAAACCGTGTCCAGTCCCTTTTGTGGTTACGCCTTTCTTATACATCTGTGTCACAGAAAGCCCTTTGTCAATAAATGTATTTGATATAATAAATACAATATCCTGATTTATTTTACCTAGATGAAAATGAATCATTGGATTTGCGGTTTCCAGACACGCTTCGATAGCATTATCCAGATAAATTCCAAGCATTCTAATGAGATCTATGGATTCCATAGGAATGGATTCAATTTCATCCGGAATATCAAGCGTCACCTCAATATTTTGATTGACAGCTAGAACCAGTTTCGTATATAAAATACTTTTTAATTCTAATATATGGATATGCAATAAGTTGTTTAATGACGCATTCTTTTGTGTAAGATTTTTCTGCATTGGTAAAATATGATTATAGAAAAAGGTTTCCAGTTCATCATATTTTTTCTCATCAATATAGGCAGCAAGCGAAGCCATAATATTAATATAGTCATGTTTGAACGAACGCAGATTATTATAGACCATTTCTAAATTTTTGGTATATTCATTTAAGTTTTCCAGATACTCCACTTTTTTCTGCGCTTCATAATTTTTCCTAGCTGTATACAATACAATAAAAATCATACTGATTGTAAACAAAAAATAAAGGACAATTGAAGAAACCATTAAAATAAACTCTCTGTGTGTAATTTCCAAGGTGTCAAAAAAGGACGCCAGCGTAAGAATCATAAAAGCACAAAGTAGTAGAGTTAAAACAATTAAAGTAAGCAGTTTTTTGCTCATATTATCAAAAATATGGATAAGATATCTCTGAAACAATTGTCTGATCAGGTAAATAATAGGGCAGGACACAACAATTGTACCAATGCAGAATATAACCATCAGGAATATATCCGCATTGAATTCTTTAATGGAGAGATTCCATAGTATATTAGCGGCAAGCATTAATAAATTGATTGCAATGCAGTTTACAATATAACCAAGCGGAATATAAAAAACAGAATATAATTGTTTCGTAAATGTTACTAACAGGATCGAAGCTGCTGCCAGAATAAAAAACAACATCGGATAAAAGGTAAAATAATCCATTGTGAAAAAAAGCACCAAAAATAACAAAAAGAAAAGAGGATATTTCCTTATGGGAAGATGTGGATAAGCCAATATAAAAATATCAATAGTCAGCATTAGCGCAGTAATGATGGAAGCAGTTATATATAGTGCAATCATAAAAAACTCCTAACCTGGATATACCAGAACCAAAATTTTGCCATTTAGCGCAATATTTTATTTTCAAGTGCCTAAAGGCAGTATGATTTTGGTGATTTACTTCGATAAGAGGGCACACGAAACTGCCAAAGCGTTTTCATTATACTTCATTGTGGTTCAATTGGCAACAAAAAGAGCATTTATGATGCAAAAATCGACGTTTACGACAGAAAAGATAAAACAGGGATTTTTATTTTATAATTAAGTTTTAAGGAAAGTTTAAGCAATCGGATTGCAAGGAAAATTATATTTGACAAGTTTTAGGAATTTCACATAATATCAAAATAGAAAAGATTTTGCAATAGTTCATGTAGGTCTGCGCATTTACTGCGCTGACCGTAATAAAATGTAGTGGTTGGAGGTA
>CBCOYO010000051.1:8942-22004 GCA_965114465.1 uncultured Lachnospiraceae bacterium | reverse complement strand
AACGAAAAGAATAGTATTGGAATTATTTTACACGCCGGTATCCTCACAGATTTCGCTCTACTGTAGGAAAACAGTTTCTTTTACCAGCAACGGAGGTAGAAGGAATGAATAAAGAAATAGGACAGGAGACGTATGCGGAGTACTTATTCCAAAAAGAACTGGCTGAAAACACCAAAAAGGTCTATATCAGACAGGCAGAGTTGTTTTTGGAATTCATGGGGGGACGGCATGTTACAAAAAAGGAAACCATAACCTATAAGCAAAAATTGCTGGCGGACGGAAAAAGCCCTGCCAGCACAAATTTGTATATTACGGCAGTGAACAGCTATCTACAGTATGCAGGATTGCAAGACTGTTGTATTAAAACGGCAAGAATACAGAAGAAACAATGTCCGGATAATATTATTAGTCCAAAGGAGTACCAAAGAATGCTTACATATGCGAAGGAGTACGGCAAGAAGAAATACTATTGTATTATGAGGACGTTGGCATCAACGGGAATTCGCGTGAGCGAGCTTTCCGGATGCACGATAGAAGCACTTTCGGCGGGGAAATTTACCATATGCAGCAAAGGAAAAACAAGAGAGATATACCTTCCAGACAGATTAATTGCTGAACTTCGAGATTATTGCAAACAAGAGGGGATTGTATCTGGCGTGATTTTCCGCGGTACTGGCAGCAGACCGATTTGTAGGAGTGCTGTCTACAAAATGCTGGTGCATATAGCAGATATGGAAGGTATCCCGAAAGAAAAAGTGCATCCGCACAGCTTTCGGCATTTGTTTGCGATAACATATTTGCGGCAGTATTCTGATTTATCGGAACTGGCAGATATTTTAGGGCATTCTAGTCTGGAAACAACGAGAATCTATACAAGAACTACAGCAGAGGAACGGCGTAAGAGAATGGACGAGCTCAAGTTTTAAGATAATCATTTTACGGATAAGCCGCACTGTTGGAAATAACAGTGGACACATAAAGATTTGAATATGTGGTAAATAGAAACTGTTTTTGCAGTATGGAATGGTTCAATAATTCTTGAGTCATTCTTAGGCGGAAAAGTAAAACTCAACATAATACGATATTATGCGTAAAATGTCAATATCTTATTGACAAAAAAATAAAAAAATTTTTGAAATAGAATCACGATACCGGAGGGCAGCCCTGTTTTGTTGGGGCTGTCTTTTTTGTGCTTTATTGAAGCTTTAGGAACGGTTCAGAAATTATTTGTGACAAGTAATTGTCATAAGTAATTTTTGAACAATTCTTTAGAAAAGCAGCGTTGGATGTGCTTTAAATACAGCAAAGTAGTATCAACATAATATCGTATTATGGATAAAGACGGATATCTTGGAAACAAATTATACTGTTTAACAGTTAAAATTTTCAAGTAACCTGACTACATAACGCCAGCCATATACATTTAACCAATGCAATACGGTAAATTCTGGCGTTATGTAGTATAAAATCAAATAACGAAAAGGAGTGTGGTTAAAATGAATTTAGATTTTCATTATTATGGAACGTATTGTGCTGCTAGACTGGCAGGATATGAACGTGCGCAGGCAGTGGAGATTGCCTATTATGCACAGTTTGTGGACGAGTGTTCGGAAACGCTTTTAAGAAGCATTCCGATAGAATCAAGCCGTTTAGTACCAACAGTGCAATCTGACAAGGAAATGAGCAGCCAATTGTTAGATCCGCATGAATATACCCCGCAGGAATTAAAGAAAGTGTGTGAAATTTGGAGTCCTTTCCATTTCCTTCCCGGAAATACAGATGATCATATTTCTGATTCTAGGCTGAATAGAATACAGGCAATCGAGCTGCGGCGGCTGTGTCAGACCGACAGCCCACTGGTCGAGAGAATTGTGGAGAATGCAAAGGTAAATGGTTCTTTGGCAGCAATTGGTATGACAATGCATATTTTGGCAGATACATGGGCGCATTGTTATTTTGCAGGAATACCAGCAAAGTACATAAATGATGCAACGGGCGATGTCTTTGAATTAAGCGGTGGCAAACGGACAAAACTGACGTTTATGTATGATCCGATATTCCCTGACAATTTGTCGAAAAATCATTATTCGTGCTCACCGATAAATCCGATTCGGGATCGCAGTATTGTATATTTAGGGCATGGCAGAATGGGGCATCTTCCGGATTATGGCTTTATGAAATATGCTTATTGTCCTGTTTGGTGGGATGGTCAGGAATTAATAAAAGATAATCCACAGTTTTTCTTAAATGCATTTTGTCAGATGATTACAGCAATGCAGTATATTCACGGTAGTATTGCAAGCTTTCATACAGGTGTTTATGCACAGCTTGGAAATGTAACAGAGCAGCAGATAAAAAATATTATTCAAACAAGAAAAATAGAATCCAGTGCAGAGTGGCAGGCGTTTATTGCTGACGGACTTAGCGGTGAGGACAGCAGAGAAGGGGCAATTCCTGTATTTCAAGCACAGCAATGCATTTCGCAGTATCTGGCAGCGCAGAATAAGGAAGCAACAGGATTAGTCCAATTTTTGGATGCAGCCAAAACGCATGTAATAGAGGTGAATCGTGCTGCAGGCGCATATCCTGTAGTTGATACTCCTTAACAGTTAAAATTTCTGAGTAACCTGACTACATAACGCCAGTCATATACATTTAACCAGAGCAGTAAATTCTGGCGTTATGTAGTATTTCGGTGGTTATAAATCGCATCAATTTTTTAGAAAAATTCTGATAAATACAGAAAATTAGTAAGGCTGTGCGAGCGATTTTTAATAGCCGGAGTAATAGTATAAAAGATGAAGTTATGCTGAATACCGAGAAACTTTGCAGTTTTGGAAAGCTGGATCGCTAATAGTAGATGTATCTCAAAGTTATTGTTTGCAAATGTTATACTGCAAACCGCCAGAATTTACAGTGATGCCATCAGGAAAGTACATGACTGGCGGTTCGCAGTCTGGTTGCACTGTAAATTTAATCGGTGTGCAGTATATATTGCATAGCAAAAAACTTTGCCATGTAATATAGGAAGGAATGGTAAAACATATGGAAATAATAGAAAGCATTTTAACGAATAATCCCTGCTATCGGGCAGGAAAGAAAATCGCAGTAAAAGGTTTAATGCTGCACAGTGTAGGCTGTCCGCAGCCCTCAGCAGAAACGTTTGTGAAAAAGTGGAATACACCAGAGGCTTCTAGGGCGTGTGTCCATGCTTTTATTGATGGAAATACTGGGAAAGTATATCAAACGCTCCCTTGGGAGCATCGGGCATGGCATTGTGGCGGCAATGCAAACAGTACACATATCGGTGTAGAAATGTGCGAGCCTGCCTGCATTCATTACACAGGCGGTGCTTCCTTTACCTGCACAGACGAACAGGCGGCATTGGCAGTTGTTCAGCGCACTTACAATACAGCAGTGGAACTGTTTGCTTTTCTTTGCAAAAAGTTTGGGTTAAATCCGTTGGAGGATGGTGTGATTATCAGTCATAAGGAAGGGCATAAAAGGGGACTTGCCTCTGGGCATGGCGATCCAGAACATCTTTGGAGCGGTATAAAATGCGGTTATACAATGGACGGATTTCGTAAAGAGATTGCAAATACAATAGCAAATGCAGTAGAAATAGCAGCAAGGGCAAATGTAAAAGCAGAAGCAACAGCTAATAATAATACAGTAACACAAGCAGTCAGCAGCAGTTTTCAAGCAGGAGTGGTTCAGACAAGCGATTTATTCCAAGCAGGCAGTATCGTTGCGCTTACGGCAGACGCTGTATATTATACGGGCAAAGCAATGCCCGATTGGGTAAAGAATGATCGCTGGATTATCCGTTCTATAAGCGGCGATCGTGCTGTACTTGGTAAAAATATAGCTGCGACCCATGAAATTAACAGCCCAGTACATATAAAGTATTTAAAGACAGCAGACAATAAAGCACTTAATATGCCGCCAGCACCTTCGTTAAACAACAAAGCACCAGAAATACCGCCGCCAGCGCTTTCGTTAAACAACAAAGCACCAGAAATGCCGCCGCCAGCGCCTTTATTTAACAGTAAAGCACTAGAAGGGGCGACTGGGAAGAATACAGGTGAAATGGAAGTGTCGGAGAAGGGCGTTGCACTAATAGCGAAATATGAGGGATGCCGATTGGAGGCATATAAATGTCCTGCTGGTGTATGGACAATTGGCTATGGTCATACGGCTGGGGTAAAGCAGGGGGATAAACTGCCTTCTCAAGAAGCAGCAAAAACGCTTTTAAAGCAGGATTTAAAGAAGCACAGCGGTTATGTCAATGATTGCATAAAAAAAGAAATTCTGATATTTAAGCCAAATCAAAATCAGTTTGATGCGCTTACAAGCTTTTGCTACAACTGTGGCAATGGTACTTTGCAGAAACTGATAAAGGATCGCGATGCAGCCACAATTGCGGACAAGATGCTTCTTTACAATAAGGGGGGCGGAAAAGTTCTTGCAGGATTAGCACGCCGCAGAGAAGAAGAACGCGCATTATTTTTAAGTTAGGGAAGGAGGCAGAGGCATGGATATGGATAGAGATGATTCAGATTATTATTATGACGAGGAGGATGGGTTTAATGCAGGATATCAGGATAGCGAATTTATTCCATTAGACGATTTGGTATATGCCCCGCTGCACGCACTTGCAAGCTCCAACGATCAGTTACGTGCGCAGGTGGTAGAAGCAATTCGCAGCATGGGAAGCATAAAGCAGAATGGAACAGAGGAAACCGTTCGACTAAACAATCTGAATATTGCTTATGATCAGGTGCGTCAGGAGGGAGAGGATGGCTACAGCGTGGACAACCTTCAGATGCAGGTGCCTCTGCTTTCCATTATACCAATGACCAACTTGAATGTTGAACGGGCAGAAATTGATTTTTCTACTGAAGTAAAAGCAGAAACGGGAGAAAATGGGATATGCCGTATACTGGCACGCATATGCTCGCCGGAACAGCGGGAAAGTGATTTTCTCCCACGGGTTGGATATAAGTTAAAAATTAAATCCTTGCCTGCAACGGAAGGTATGCTGCGTCTTAGTGATATGTTAAGCACAAACCAGATTGCAAAAAAGATAGAATCTACTCCTGTGGCAATTGATGGAAATTTAGGTTCGGACGAGCAGAAAAATACTTGGCAGGAGGTAACAAAACTGAAAGCCAAGATTAAGAAGTTGAAACAGCTTTATCAGAAGATATCGGATATGATAACAGAGCAGGAACGGCTAGAGCAGATTAGCAGAGAAGCGTTTGCAGAACAGACATTTGATTTCGATAAGGATAAATATTTAATGGCACAGTCTAATATTGCTAATCGCATTATGGAATATCAAGAAAAAATTATGAACCGAGAGATTGAGTTCGGATTGAATAAGGATTTTGGTTAAGTGTAAATTTTCGATAAATAAAAAATGGGGCAAGCCTAGGAATGTTTCGTTTAGGAGGGATATTTTGGGTAGGAAAAAGGCTGAGGAGAGGGAAGCGCAAAGAAGGGAATTAGAGCAGCAGATAAAAGCGCACACGCAGGAAATGGCTTGGGAGATAAACTGGCGTTTGCTATGCGGTAAAAAAACAGGCACTTCAACAGAGGAAGCACAGAAGCTTTGGAAGCTTTTGTATCTTGTAGGGCAAGAAAAATTATGGGCAGAACTTTGTATGGCAGGACAGACGCTGTGGGTGGAGGAAGTGGAACTTACGGCAATTTCCTATCCAAAGGAACACCTTGGATTTGCAGCAAATTTAAAAAGGATATTCAACAAATTTTTTACATATATCAGCAGGCTCTTTAAGAAAAAGGGCAAAAAAGGGTAAAAGTACCCAAATTTCATTCGGTAATGCAAAACATTACAAATATATAAAAAGAAAGAAGGGATTTTTATGGCAATCGCAGAACAATTTGCCGGACTAAGAATGGATCAATTGATCGGAGGCCCATTAAGTGCAGCAGCAGATGCCAGCACACAGCTTGCCAATTCTACAGCGGATTTTATTAACAGCGTGGGATTTGACAACACAGGAAAGGTGCGTACTGTAGCTTTTGCTTATCAGAAGCGCAGCGCCAATGAAGACGGAACAAGCAACTTGGATGAAATGAAAGTCGATGTTCCTCTCTTGGCAATTGTACCGATTCCCAACTTACAAGTGGACGAGGTAAATATTCTGTTTGACATGGAAGTAAAGCAGAGTGAGAAACAAGAGTCATCGCTGGATGTTGGAGCAAGTTTAAGTGGTTCAGCACGTATTGGTTTTATTAAAATCAATGTTTCTGGAAGCGTCAGCGCACACCAGTCCAACACCAGAAGTTCCGACAATTCCGCAAAGTATCATGTGGATGTACGCGCTACAAATCACGGGACACCAGAGGGGCTTGCACGTGTGCTGGATATGATGGCGGCAAATGTAGCACCAGCATTGGTTGGAAGCACATTAAAAGACGGCAATGGACAGACTTTATCCGAACAGGCGCGAGTAAAGGCAGAACGTTTAAGGGCTTTGCGCCAAGATATCAGCCAAATTGAATCGCGTTTAAATGCGGCAAGACAGGGGCTGGATACCCATATCGGGCAGTTAAAAAAGCTGGCAACAACCCAAATGAATGTTTATCAGGGAGAAATGACACGCACAATCGGCAAGCTGGATGATGACAAAAAGGAGGATGCGGCAACCATTGAGAAGTATAATCAGGCAATGGAGGAAGTAAGCCAGAGCTGGAATATATTCCAAAATCAAGCAGCAGACCTTGTGAAGCTAGTAAAAGACAGCAAAGATGATGGCACACAGGCAGACGGTGTATCAGACTTGTTTGGATTAAAAGCGCTAAAGGACAATGCCAGTGATAAGTATGCTTCCGGTGAAAGCTGTTATGATGCAATTTCTGCTTCTCAGAAAAAAGCAGTAGAAGCACAGAAAAAAGTTGACGACATCGAAGATGAACTTTTTAAGAAAAAGGCAGAATACAGCGATGCCATAGCAGGAAAGAACACAGTTACGCCATAGATATAAGCAAGATGCTGGATACGTAACAGTTCAATGGGTTATCTGAACTGTTACAAACTTTCAAATATTGATTGGTATGTGTGCTAAAGCACGCAGGGGGGATAGAAATGAACAGGGAGGAGAAATCCACCCTGACAGATATCCGATATATTAAGCTAGTTCCGGTGGGGAGCGTAAATCCCAATAATCCCCTTTCGGATCAGTCCAGACAGGAGCAGGTGGAACTGCTGAACCGCTGCCTAAACGACTATCCGAAAGGGATTATTATAGGAAAGGATATTACAATCGGAAAATATCTGATCGGGGAACATGAACTTACTATGGAAAAAATTACCTATCATATAGGATTTACCAGAAAACCTATGTGGGAATCGGATGGTTCTTAAATATTGCCAGACATAAAATTTATTAAAAACAGAATGGAAATGGAGGAGCATAATGAAAATACATTCTCAAAAAGAATTGACAACATTACAGCTACAGGTTGAGGGGCGTCTGGATACCACGACTGCACCGCAGTTAGAGGAGGCGCTGGGAAGCAATCTTATCGGTATTACGAAGCTTATCATAGATTTTACAACATTAGATTATATTTCCTCGGCAGGACTGCGTGTGTTGCTGACAGCACATAAAACCATGATAAAACAGGATGGGCAAATGGTAATCCACGGCGCAAATGCGGAAGTGCAGGAGGTATTTCTGATTACAGGATTTTCGGAAATTTTAAATATTGAGTAGAATCAATTCTTTTATATTCAAGCAGAAGGAGATGGATATGAATAAAAGTTTGACATTAAAAAACCATCAAAATCAGTTCTTAAATGTTACTTTGCGGCTGTATCAGGAAGGGGATGAACAGGGCATGATTGCCTGTATCCGTGATGAATATGGTGATACCTATTTTAAAAGAGATTTTTATAATGTTGATTTAATGGAAAAAGCGGCAAAGGAAGGTAGAATTACATTTTTAGTAGCAGAAACAGAAGATAATGATATTGCCGGAATGCTGATCTTAAAACAATTTTATCCCAAAGAAGCAATGTGTGAGATTGCATCCCAGATATTTAGGAAGAAATATCGTGGATATGGGTTGGCAATGCCGTTTTTTATGTATGGAATGGAAATTTTAATGTCAAAGTTTTATTCTGCGGCGTTTTGCCTTCCCGTGCTGTTTCATAATATCACACAGCGCCTGCTGTACCGTTTGGGGCTGTGCGCAACGGGGCTGGTAATCAATGTATTTGATGTGGATAAAATCTCACATTCTTACACAAACGGAAGGAATAACAAACATTCCCAAGGGATTCAGGTGCGCGCGCTCTGGAAAACAGATGCCGGAGTATTGTATATACCCAAAGAACATCAAACCTTCTGTCAGGCAGTTTACAAGCATTTGGGGGTTGACTTCTGCATTGCAGAGCCTACAGATCCTTTTCCGAAACAGAATAGAAAAATTGTGCCGTTTCATGCAGTTTATGCACAGCCGGAAAATACCGATTTTAACTGGAAAAACGATGAAATACAGCAAAGCTTGGAAATCTATATTTATCAAGTGGGAAAGGATTTCAAACAGCAAATCAGCCAGCTTCACAGCCTGATTCCGCTAAAGGGGAAACAGACAGCAAATATTTTCTTAAATATCAATGATGTTTATGCAGTGTGGGCATATGAACTGCTTCAGGAAATGGGATATTTTTTTACAGGATTAAAACCTTTGTGCAGTGGGCAAGAATACATGGTACTGCATCATTGCGGCGATGTGGAGATTTATTTTAATGACTATATTGTTAGTGATGAATTTGTCGTGATTGTCGACTATATAAAAAAATGTTATGAGAATCGCTGTAAATTCGTTTTTTAAAATATTTTTGAAATTGTAGAGAATGCAAAAGGGGATAATAGTGTATGAAAAAGACGGTTCAAAAACAATCTATTGGCAGTAAGGTGAGAAAACTTTTGCTAAAGTCCGTGTGTATTACAATCCTGTTGGTCGGCGGTATCAGTATGGCAAGCCTGTATTCTGTTAGGCAGATTTCTACAGAAAATAGCCGGAAACTTGGGCAAACGGCAGCCGATGACGCAGAGGCAGCACTGGAAGAGCAGGCAGCAAATAACCTGCAGGATATCGCAGTTGAAAAAGCAGCTTATATTGAAGAAAAATTTGCCGCAGTGGAAGCGTATGTACTCGGAATTGCGGCACAGGCAGAAGCAATTTATCAGAATCCGCAGCAGTATCCAGACAGAGAAGTCGCGCCTCCTGTTCCAGATTCCACTAAATTGGCGGCACAGCTTTTGCAGTCGGAATCGCTTGATACAGCAATGGAGGACGATTCGCCAGAACGTGCAGAATTGTTGAAACTTGGAAATATTCAAGATTTATTGGTACAGTATAATGCGCAGAATAATATGGTGTCTTCTACATACCTTGCAACGGAAAGTGGCTGGATGATACAGGCAGATTATATTGCATTTAGCAAATATAAAAATACGCAGTCACTTCTGCCGTATGAAGTATCCAGCAGACAGTGGTACAGCCGTGCAAAAGAAGTGCCTTCTGGAGAAGTAGTTTATACGGATGTGCTTCGTGATATCAATGAAGGCGGCGACTGCATTGTCTGCGCCAGTCCTGTTTATTACAATAATGCAGTGGTGGCAGTTGCAGGTGTAGGATCATATCTGGAAACGGTAAACAATGCCGTATTAAATACCAGTATAGGAGAAGCAGGATATGCTTTTTTGGTCAATCAAAAAGGTCAAGTTATGGTGTCAGGAAAAACAGACGGGGAAACGGCGGCATATGCTGAGCAGGATAGGGATTTGCGTAAAAGTGAAAATGTGGAGCTAGCAGCCGCTGTGTCAGATATGGTATTTGGGGAAAGCAGCTCTGTTATGATAACACTTGACGGAAGGGAAGTTTATCTTGCCTATGCACCGCTGCGCAGGCTGGGGTGGAGTTTTGCGACGGTAATTGATGTTGCAGAAGTCCTTGAACCGGCTAAAGAAAGCCAGCAGATGATACTTTCTCTAACAGAAAATGCAGCGGTAAGACAACACGCAGAAATTCGGAAAATGCAGATATTTTTTGTGGGAATATTCGCGGCGGCAATGCTGTTTATCAGCCTGTTTGGGACATTATTTTCTAAAAGAATTACAGAGCCAATCCGCTGCTTAACACAGGAAGTGACCAAAATAGACGGCGGAAACCTCGACTGTCGGATACAGCTTGCAACAGGAGATGAAGTAGAGGATTTAGGCAACGCATTTAATAGTATGACAGCACAGATACAACAATATATTGCAAATTTTGCGGTTATAACAGCCGAAAAAGAGCGTATCCGTACAGAAATTCAGCTTGCATCAAAATTACAGAAGGATATGCTTCCCAAGGTGGAAGGCGTTTTTGCAAATTGCAGAGAATTTTCCCTAGCAGCGTCAATGGTACCAGCAAAAGGGATTGGTGGAGATTTTTATGACTTTTTTCTATTGGACGAAAATCATCTTGTACTGGTAATGGCAGATGTTTCTGGCAAAGGCATACCAGCAGCACTGTTTATGGTTGAGGCAAAAACGATTATTCGCGGGCATATTACTGCCAATGTACCTTTGGAACAGGCAGTAAAAGAAATTAATAACAGTCTGTGCGCCAACAATGAGAATGGAATGTTTGTAACGGCATGGATCGGTGTTTTGACCCTGTCTACTGGTGAACTCTATTTTGTCAATGCCGGACACTGCCATCCGCTGATAATACATAGTGACGGCAACAGCGCATACAATACTGCGATTGGCGGCTTGGTACTGGCAGGGATAGAGGAAACTGCTTATCATCAAGCAAAAATATGCCTGTGCCAAAATGATACACTTTTACTCTATACCGACGGTGTAACCGAAGCCACCAGCAAGGATAAAGTATTATATGGAGAAAAACGTTTGAAAAGTGCCGCAGAATCCAAAATATTTCCCGATATGGACAATCCGTTACCCGAAGAACTGTTGAAAAAAATATGGATGGATGTAGATCATTTCCAAAAAGAAACCGAGCAGTTTGACGATATAACCATGCTTGCGCTTACGTATCGCAACAACGGATTTCGCAAAAAAACGGCTAAAGCAGAAATAAAGTGTATTCAGGAATTTGCGGCATTTATTGATGCAGTGTTAAATGAGAATAAAATAACCGAAAATCAGATTGCCAATAAGCAGGAAACTAAATCACAGGAAGAAAAGAAACAAAGAAAGCGAATTTCCAAGAAGACGGCAGTAAAAATTCAAATGGCGGCAGATGAGATTCTTTCCAATATTTGTAAATACAGCAAGGCTGATATGCTAACAATGGGGATTTGCGTTGATCAAGAAAAGGCGGAAATTATTCTATATTTTGAAGATAACGGAGTTCCATACAATCCGCTGGAGAAACCCGATCCCAATATCGAAGAACTGCTGGAAAAATCGACGCCTGGAGGACTTGGTATTTATCTTGTCAAGAAACGTATGGACAGTCTGGAATACAAATATACAGGCGGCAAAAACCGCTTGACAGTAAGGAAAGCAATAGAATAAGAGAGGGAAAGAGGATATTAAAAATGCTGTTTATTACATATGGCTGTATGGTTTTAGCAGTGATGCTGCTTATGATAATAATAGGGGTATCTATGAGAGTGCTTCTGCGATAGTAACAGGTACAAGGGTTGCATTCCAAGGCAAAAAGAGGAACAAGTGCATACGCATTGATTCCTCTTTTTTGCCTGATATTATGCAGTTTTCTAATTAGCCAAAATACCTCTTTAACAAGCCCTCAAACGCTTTCCCATGTCTAGCCTCATCTCGAGCCATTTCATGTACAGTGTCATGAATCGCATCCAGATTTGCAGCTTTTGCACGCTTTGCAAGGTCAAACTTGCCAGCCGTAGCGCCGTTCTCAGCTTCGACACGCATTTCAAGATTCTTCTTAGTAGAGTCTGTTACAACTTCACCTAAAAGTTCTGCAAATTTAGCAGCGTGCTCTGCTTCTTCCCAAGCAGCCTTCTCCCAGTAAAGTCCGATTTCTGGATAGCCTTCTCTATGAGCCACTCTAGCCATTGCAAGATACATACCAACTTCTGTACACTCGCCGTTAAAGTTTGCTCTTAAATCAGCCATAATATCCTCGCTAGAACCCTGTGCAACACCAACTACGTGTTCTGCTGCCCAGCTTTTCTCGCCGTTTTGCGCAGTAAATTTCTCAGCCGGTGCGCCACACTGTGGGCACTTCTCTGGTGCTGCATCGCCCTCGTAAACATAACCGCAGACATTACATACAAATTTCATGATTTCATTCCTCCTTTGGATTATCGAATTTCACACAACCATTCATTACTGTTTATTTTCCTGTTTCGTAAGGCACTTTTTACACAAGCCGCAGAAGTAAAGTTTATGTCCTTGGATTAATCCGTCAAAATGCTTAGAAGCTTCTGCGTCAATATAGGAAACATCGCCCATTGGCAGATCGATAACACTGTCGCATTTGGTGCATACAAAATGCTGATGTGGGCTTGTATCGTAGTCAAAATGATCAATACCTAAGCTGCCAAATTGCAGTTTCGAGATAACGCCGGCTTCCGCAAGTTGGTTTAAATTGCGATAAACTGTTCCAAGGCTGATGCGTGGATAATCCTTTTTCACATAGGCATAGACTAATTCTGCGCTAGGATGATCTTTGCGGGATTGTAGAAAGGAGAGAATTGCAGCCCTTTGCCGGCTGAATTTCATAAGCATTATGTATCCCACCTTTCCCCGAAAAAATATGCACGAAGCGAAAACAGAACGAAATAAACTAGTAATGATTATCATTATTATAAAAGTACAAAAAGATTTTGTCAATAAAAAAATGGAAAATTTAGGAATTCCATAAAAATTCAATTAATTTACTTGTAACACTCTATATTTCTGAGAAATGTATGATATACTTATCTCAATAGTATGAAAAAGACGGAAAACAATCGTATATTTCAAACAGTACAATTAGAAAGGAATCAAGGCATGAAACTGAAAAACAAAATGATGGTTCTGTTCCTGA
>CBCOYO010000051.1:0-8842 GCA_965114465.1 uncultured Lachnospiraceae bacterium | reverse complement strand
TTAGAAAGGAATCAAGGCATGAAACTGAAAAACAAAATGATGGTTCTGTTCCTGACCATAATCTTAGTGCCGCTGATTTTTGCCATTGCTGCGTTCCTTGGATTCGGATATCATGAGAATATTGATATTCTGCATGAATTGACGAAAGAGGATATTATGCTGGGCGCAATAATCAATAAGCGTTTTCTAAGTTTTTTGGCAATCGCAATGATTGTGATTTTAATTTTAACCAGCGCAATTATTACGATGTGGGTAAACAATGATATTTATAAACCCATTAAGGAATTAAGCTATGCAATGCAGCGTATTGCGGGAGGTGATTTTGATTACAGACTTTCCGGAGCAGGGGAAAGTGAGATTGGGCAGCTTTATGGCAACTATGAACAGATGCGCCTACAGCTAAAAGAAAATGCGGAAGAAAAGTTCGAGAATGAGAAAAAGTCGAAAGAACTTGTCAGCAATATTTCGCATGATTTAAAGACGCCGATTACCTCGATTAAAGGATATGTGGAGGGCATTATGGACGGCGTAGCGGATACTCCTGAAAAGATGGATAAATACATTAAAACCATTTATAACAAGGCAAATGATATGGATGTGCTAATCAATGAACTGACAACATACTCCGGTATTGATTCCAATAAAATTCCATATCACTTTCATATATTAAATATATCCGATTATTTTTCGGACTGTATTGAGGAGGTCGGGCTTGACCTTGAGCAGAAAAATATCCATCTAAACTATACGAATCTTGTGTCGGCGGATACTTGCATTGTCGCAGATCCAGAACAGCTTAAAAAGGTAATTAATAACATTATTAGCAACAGCGTTAAGTATATGGGGCATGACAATGGCGAAATTGATATTCGTATTCTTGATGAAACAGAGTCGGTAAAGATTGAAATTGAAGACAATGGTAAAGGTATCGCTGCAAAGGATATTGGAAATATATTCGAGCGCTTTTACAGAACCGATTCCTCCAGAAATTCCTTGCAGGGCGGCAGCGGTATCGGACTTAGCATTGTGAAAAAAATTATTGAAGATCACGGCGGATATGTTTGGGCGACCAGCCGAGAAGGCGAGGGTACTTGTATGCATTTTGTAATCAGGAAATACTCAGAAAAAAATGATGATGTCATTATATAAAAATAGGAAAATTATAAATATTTTAAATAAGGAAAGGATTTGTGTATGAGCAGAATATTAATTGTTGAAGACGAAGAAGCAATTGCAGAGTTGGAGAAAGATTATCTGGAGTTAAATGATTTTGAGGTAATTATCGAAAATAGCGGGGATACAGGACTTGCGACAGCATTGGCAGAAAATTTTGATTTGATTATTTTGGATTTAATGCTTCCGGGCATTGATGGTTTTGAAATCTGTAAACGCATTCGTGAGGACAAAAATGTGCCGATTCTTATGGTATCAGCCAAAAAAGACGATATCGACAAAATTAGAGGTCTTGGTTTGGGCGCAGATGATTACCTGACAAAACCGTTTAGCCCAAGTGAACTGGTGGCGCGTGTTAAGGCGCATATGGCGCGTTATAATAGGCTGGTTGGCAGTTTGGCGAAGGAAAATGATATTGTTGAAATTCGTGGAATCCGTATTGACAAGACTGCGCGCAGAGTGTTTGTGGATGGAGTGGAGAAAACATTTACTACCAAGGAATTTGACCTTTTGACATTTCTTGCCGAAAATCCCAACCATGTGTATACAAAGGAGGAGATTTTCCGAGAAATATGGGATATGGATTCCATTGGCGATATTGCAACTGTTACTGTGCATATCAAGAAAATTCGTGAAAAAATTGAAACAGATACCTCAAAGCCACAATATATTGAAACAATTTGGGGAGTTGGATATCGTTTTAAATTATAATATTGAAACCTTGTTAGAATTAGGAATTTTTTCAAAGGCATAGGAACAGCGAAAATGGATAAAATGATATTGTACGAAGATGATGCGTTGCTTGTCGTGCATAAACCTGCTGGAATCGCTACAGAATCGGCGCGTATTGGGCAGGCGGATATGGTTTCCCAGTTAAGAAACGAAAGGAAGCGCAAAGGGCAGGATACCTATATTGGTGTTGTGCACCGTTTGGATCAGCCGGTAGAGGGACTTCTTGTGTTTGCTAAGAATGCGGCGACTGCAAAAGCGTTAAGTCTTGCTCTTCAAAATGGAAAAGTGACGAAACGTTATGCGGCGCTTGTTGCAGGCATTCCAAGTGAAAATAGCGGTGTATGCAGTGATTATCTATGGAAAGACACCCGCACAAATTTATCACGTATAGTTGCCAAGGAAACCAAAGGGGCGAAAAAGGCAGAACTTCGCTGGCAGCTTTGTGAAGCGTTTCCACAGAAGGGTTTTTCATTGGTAGAGGTGGAATTATTTACTGGACGGCATCATCAGATTCGGGTGCAGATGGCAGCGGCAGGAATGCCGCTGCTAGGAGATAGGAAGTATGGCACAAGCAGTGCAAATGCACTTGCAGAATGCATGGGGCTGGAATATACCGCACTGATTGCAGATAAACTTTCACTTGTGCATCCGCGTACAGGTGAGATTTTAAATTTTTGCATTGATTTTCCACAGAAATGGAATATTTGTTCTAAAATTGAAAAAAGTGAAAATAATCTAACAATAATCTGACAATAATGAACACGCACTAGGAGTTGACACATTTTTCACAAACAAGTATAATAATAGTACAAAATACTTCAGTCACAGTTTTATTCAGTTACAATTTATACTGGTGAGCACTTAAATTTGCCAATAACGCCGACTCACGAGCATAATTATTTTAAGTGATTTGGTAAAATTTATCGCTCGTGAGTATATTTAGAAGGCCTTGTATTTTGCAAAAACTCGGTAAAAGGGGAGTACTTAAAGGAGGCCATTAAATTGAGTAAAGATGGAATGCAGAATTGGACAAATTATTTGGAACTGATGCGGAACCGTTTACTGCTTGTTACGGATATTGACAGCCTGATAACCGTGCTTGCAGATGTCCGGAATATTCCGGTTGCATTGTCAACGGTTGAGGATGTGACGGACGGAACAGGGTTGAATATGTCTTTATCCGTGATTTGTTCAGAGGTAAAAGTGGCAGGCAGGGTAATGTGCCTTGTAAGCGATGATATGTTTACCTCCGTCCAATTGAATCTTGATACTGTGAAAACAGTTTATTCAAAGATTTCAGTGGATGGCAAGGGCGTAGTTATGAAGTTAACGATTAAAAACGGGGCAGAGTTCCTGCTGATGTTCCACACAGAATTTGTGGAGGAGGAAATGCCATAAACCGTCATATGAATACGAAAAACCATAGGAAGCTGTAACAATAGGCTGGTGAAGGAGAAATCAATTGTTACGGTTTCCTTTTTTTATTGCAATCGCCATGGAATAAGCATATAATAGAAAAAGATAATAGTACATTATCTAGGTGAAATTGTGCGGCGGCAGAGTTATTAGCGGTTGTGCAATGGTTGCAGCATCACAGACAGGGGGAGGTGCAGGGCGTGAAATACTATAAAAAAGCAGACTTAAAAGTGGAGTGTATCGTGTCAGACGAGGATTTTGAGTTCTTTGGCGTGTGCTTCGATGACATACTTGACAGAACAGAAGCAGGAATGCATTTTATAAAACGGGTAAAGGAATTGTGCGCTATGACACAGAATATCACATGGACAAATATTGCCTATACCCTGAATATTTCCATGCTGCCGGATGGCAGAGTATCCTTGGAATTTAGCGAATGCATTTCTGACTATATTACAAGCCTGAAACATTCTATGGCAATGGCGGATGAAGAAACATTAGATCCGCTGAAGGAGTTTATCCAGGCGCTTGAGGAGTCAGATGAGGAGCACGCCAGAAAGCTGGTAGCACGTTTTGAAAAAAGTGTGAAAAATATATCCCTGTAAGTGTGCAGAATAGGGAAAAAACATTCACTTTTCTGTGGTTCTGTGTTACACTATTTATATGCGCGAAACGATAAAATCAGTCGTTTGCACCGTGCATTCACACCGGTTGGACAAGCCGGAAGCAGAGAAAGGAGTCGTTTCAGATGAAAAAAAGCAACAAAGTATTTAAGTTTCTATTTGCAATGGTTTTGGGGATGCTGATTTCAGCATTTTCAATGGGCAGCTATACTGCACATGCAGAAGCGCAGCAGGCAGTCAGCGCAGAATTGGATCAGGAGCAGGCAGCACCGGCAGAAGCAGATAACGCAGGCAGTGGAGCTTTTCTTATTATGGGCGGTATGCTTTTGATTATCCTTGCAGTAGTCATTACGGTTGTAGCATCTTTTGTTGTGACAGCACCGATAGTGGACGAAATTTAGACAACAATATCGGAAGGTTATTTACAGTTTTTTATGGGGGCGTATGGAGGTAGTACGCGATAGGTACGAGAATGAGCAAAATTACAGACAATTATAGGCAACTTGCGGCAGGCATTGGGTTTGGCTATGACGAGCCGACCAAATGCATTTACGGACAGCGGAACGGATATGAGTATTTGATTTATGCATTTGATCAGCGTTATCCGTATCTGCTCCAGATTTCAACCTCGGCAAAGAGCATTGGGTGTGTTATCGGAAAGGAAGAAAGCAAACTTTTTACAAAAAGCGTAAAACCGGCGTCGGGATTAGCACAGAAGGACAGCCTAATTACCGTCACCGCGAAGAATACACCAAAACAAGAGAGTCTGCGTGACAATATTAATTTTATTTTGGATGCGCTGTCGGCATTTTTAAACGAAAGAGGATTTATACCCTGCTGCCAGATTTGTGGCAGCCAGGTGCAGACAACAGGTTTTGCAGTACAGAAAGCATATATGCATCTTTGCCCAGAATGTGGTACAAGGCTGAAAAGCGATAATGAAGTGCGTTTTCAGTCTGATAAAAGAGAAAACGGAAATTTAATTGGCGGCATTGTTGGTGCGCTGCTGGGTGCTTTGCTTGGCATAGCGTCTATGCTGCTGTTTAATCAAATGGGTTATGTAGCGTCTATTTCCGGTGTTATATTGGCAGTCTGCGTTGTAAAAGGCTTTGAACTGCTCGGCGGCAGACTCAATAAACTCGGAATCGCGATTTGCTGCATTATTATGTTGATTATGCCATACATAGGAAACCGCTTAATCTGGGGCGTTGAACTTGCAAAAGCGCGGGGGTTTAATGTATTTGACGGATTTCAGGCAGTATCTGCACAGTTAGCATACGGGATGATAGACCGACAGGCATATATAATGAACCTTGCAATGCTTTATTTATTCACCCTAGTCGGAGCCGTGCCGACGATTATGAATATTGTTCGAAATACCAGCTTTACGAATCGTGTGTCACAGATTGGGCGGAGGATTGGATAAGATTTAGAAAAGTATTTTAAATATTTTTGAAATAGCAGCTACTTTGTGGCTGCTATTTTATTGGAAATTTTTCGGTAGAAATATGTTTTGTTGTATATCTTTTAAATTGTACATTATAAAGAAATACAATTGTGTCGATATATTTATAAACAATAGAATTGTGATAATTTTGATGGGGGATTAAATAGTGAACATTAATATGGAAACGAATTTAGGTAATTATAAACAAGTCAAAGCACTAAGTCAACAACAAAGAAATGCGGCTGCGGTTGCAAGTATTTTAAATTCCAATAAATCTGTTAAAATTGTAAGAAATGCAGATAGCAGCAAAAGGGATTGTTATATTTCAAGCATACCTAACAATAATGGTGATGACACAATAACGATTACGGGCAAAGCCACAGCGGAAATGATAGATAGGATTAACTTTGATTTTGGAAGCTGCATTAGTACAACAGACAGTTTTATTATTGATGGAGTTGAGATAAAGAAATCAGAACTTCCCGACATACCTGAAGATAGAGGGTTAGAGATTAAGGCTGAAAATAACAATATTGTATTTGAAATGGGAAAATATTATAAATTTTGTGATGAGAAGGGAAAAACACATATTATTAATTGCAGTAATAATCATTTAACAACTTTAAATACGGACACTGCACGTAAGGTAATAGATGCGGAAGGTCTTGGTGTGGGGAAGTTTTGGAGTATGATGGCTAAAGATGGCACTTATACAAGTCTGTACTGGTCAGAAGAATGGCAGAAAAAACAGCTAAATGATGCAGGTATTACAGAAGGCTTTTTTTCGGTTCAATTGGGGGATTATAAACAAGAATATTTTTATTCAAACGGCAGAGCAGGAATTGCAGTATCAAAAAAGCAGTATGATAGTTCCTATCATTTACTGACAGGTGGTATTGGCTGTTTGGATGAATATGAAATTGGTTCTGTTTTTAAAATTGGTGAAACAGAGTATGTACTGAGTGCTGACAAAAAATTAGACATCCCATATGGTGCTGATATTTTTACAATACAGTACCCGAAGATTTATACTATAGGAAAATAAATGACGTTCTATTATAAATAGAAAAAAGGGCTGTCGTGAAATTCCTTTGCGTGTGTGCATCTATAATATGCATAAATGCAAAGAAACGCACCAATTGCACGGCAATGATATAGAGCAGGAATATCAATATTATTGCGAAGAAAAACTGTCTAATGGGTTATACGTATGAGGAATATGTTCAGAATATAAAGAAATAACATAAATGTCATAAAACGGGAATTATCAGCAATGATGGAAGGGGATATTCCATATTTGACTTGTGGTACAAAAGAATATTTATTTCAGCATCACAATACAGCATATCAATTATATAACAGCCTGTCCAAGAACTTAGATAATAAGGATTTGGACAGGCAGCTTGCGTTTATAAAATTGTCTATGGAATTAATGGATTTTACAGCACTTAATAATGAATATTTTTTTTCGGAGTCGTTGAATAAAGTAAAAACGTTTCAGAAGCAGAAAATCGAAGATGCATTGTATGATATATAAGATGATTGTTGAAAAATATCTGATAAAAGGCTATAATGAAATGGATTTAAAGGAAAATGGTGCTGTAAGAATCCATGTTTATAATGGAAAAATGACAATAGAGAAAGTGAATCAGCCAAAATACAATAATTTGCAGGAAAGGTTGAAGCATTTTACCATAAATCAATTAACGAAATCTATGTTGAGTGCACGCAGGAAGTTGAAATGGGTGCTCTGGTAGGGAATACACAATTTCTTGAAAAGTGTCCAATGGATATTTGGAATGATGTTAAAGAGTTGATTATTAGTTTTTTATAAGCCTGTATAAGTAACGAAGGAGGATAATATGGGAAATTTGCTGAAAGCCGAGCTTTTTAAACTTCGTAAGTCATTTCATTATAAATTATTACTGCTTTTCCCATTTGGAATTGGGCTGATATTTGGCGGATTGATTTATTATTATGATTCGCAGACTGTAGGTATGCGAATGTTTTCAGTATGGGGAACTGGTACGCTGTATAATGCGGCGCTAATTTCTATTTTTGCAGCGGAATATATTGGAAGCGAGTTTGCAAACCGTACATTTGCTGCAAGTATCTCCTGCGGTGCGCCGCGCAGACGGCTTTTTGCAGTAAAGTGTATTATCTTTTTTCTTGCGTTGCTGCCATTAATTTATATACAGGATTTAACTACATTTTTGATTTTGTCATATAAAAACGGTTTAGGGATAGCGTGGAATATGGAAACGGCTGCCTATATTGCAAATAAAATTTTTTGCAGCAGTTTATGCAATCTTACAATGGGGAGTTTTATTCTTTTGCTGGCGTTTTGTGTAAAGAGCAAAATTGTGACGATTGGTTTGGGACTGTGCAGTGTGTATCTGTTAAATTTGCTGCATATTAATGCACGCAGTCAGATGCTGCAGAAGGTTTTGCGCTTTACATTTCCTTATCAGTTAGAGGAAATAGGCAGGGATAGCAGCGAATTTATGGGAATCCGTTATTTTCATGAGCCGGTCACGACAGAGCAGGGAGAGGGCTTGGAAGCGTATTATATGTCGCTGATTCGGAAAAAATAAGGAATGCAATGCAGCCAAATGGGAGGTGCACCATGTATTATTTTATGAATAAAGACGATATTGTTGCTTTCCTTGATAAAAAGGACAATATTTGGGAACTGCAATATAAGAATGGCGCACTGCCTGCTGGAAATTTTGAAATTAATGAATGGCTTGAGGATAGAAAGGCACTAAAACATAATAATTATTTAAAGCAGCTTATGCTCGACTGTGGGTGCGAAAATACAGAGGGGTTTATTAAAATGACACACGCAGCTTCCATAAATGATTGTTATTGGGTGAAAAGTGAGAAAGAGCAAACGTTGTGGAACAATATTTCTTTTTATAGAAATGAATTTGATGAAACCATATCGAAGCTTGCTTTCGAGGGACTTGGTTTATATGGGTATCAAATAAGCAGTACATCTCCGGAGTTAACGACGGATGGTTCTTTTCGCAAATGCTGGCGGAGAGAAAATGGAGAAATTTATTTATATAAACGCGGCAAATCCGGTGCATTCAATGCGGGACTGGAACCTTATTGTGAAATGTTGGCATCAGAAATTATTCAAAAAGCAGATCCGCAAAGTGTCCGTTATCAGGTGGTAAAGCTGCACAAGGAAATTGCATCAAAATGCAAGTCATTTACGAATGAGGAAATTGGTTTAGTACCATTAAGGCGTTTGATAAGCCGCAATAGCACTCTTGAGGAATTGCTGCAGTTTTTTGATCGGCTGGAATGTAGAGAAGATTTTCAGAGGATGCTGGTTTTGGATGCAGTTATTTTTAATGTTGACAGGCATCTTGGAAATATCGGTGTACTGGTCAATAATCAGACACAGGAGTTATTGCGGATTGCACCGAATTTTGATTTTAAT
>CBCOYO010000050.1:0-22290 GCA_965114465.1 uncultured Lachnospiraceae bacterium | reverse complement strand
TTTAGCATTTTGGCGCATGATTCCCACTACTTTGGCGTGGGTGTGAAAAGTAACCTTGATTTAACTATTAATGCTGCTGTTCTGAAAGAATTATTGATTAGCAATTGCAATTATGGTACAATATGTTAATATAGTAAAAATAGTGTGAAAAATACTTCTAAGGCAGCAAAAGACACTGCCTAAGAAGTATTAAGATTCACACAGGAAAAACGTGAAGGACAGCGTTTTTCATATCTATTTGAGCCGCTAAAGCGACATGGAGATTAATTTGGTACTATAATTGAGCAAATTTGAAATTTTACCAAAGTTTCCTTAATTGCTTAAAAATAAACACACCATGCCTTTTAAATTAATTAGTATATACAATGGAGGGAGTAATAATGCTGCGAAGGACATTAAAAATATTGGTAGGAGCAGGTGCTTTGGGAATAGTGCTCGGCGGGTGCGGGAATAATTCACCGCTGGATGCGAAAAATCCAGTGTCCATTGATGTATGGACATACTATAACGGAGATCAGTTAACGGCTTTTGATGCTCTTGTGGAGGAGTTTAATGAAACCGTTGGGAAAGAGAAGGGGATTGTTGTAAAGGGTTACAGCCAAGGCTCTGTAAACGATTTGGAAAGCAATGTATTGGCGGCAGTACAAGGCGAAGTCGGTGCGGACGAAGTGCCCAATATTTTTGCAGCATATGCAGATACGGCGTATGCAGTCGATCAAATGGGGCAGGTGGTGGATCTAAAAGAATACCTAAATAAAGAGGAAATTGACACATACATAGACAGCTATATTAAAGAGGGAGATTTTGCAGGCACAGGTGAGATTAAAATATTTCCTACAGCAAAATCTACAGAGATATTTGTGCTGAATAAGACGGACTGGGATAAATTTGCGGCGGCAGAGGGGGCTGACTACACAGATTTGGCAGATATGGAAAGTTTGGTTAAGACGGCGCAGCGCTATTATGAGTGGACGGACGCGCAGACACCAGATATTCCCAATGATGGCAAGGCGCTTTTTGGCAGAGATGCAATGGCAAATTATATGCTGATTGGCAGTATGCAGTTGGGAACAGAACTGTTTCAGGTTACTGATGGGAAAATGACGCTGCATTTCGATAAAGAAACTGTGCGGAAACTTTGGGATAGTTATTATATTCCATTTGTAAAAGGATATTATGCAGCGACAGGACGGTTTCGCAGTGATGATATTAAGACCGGAAATATTATTGCCTTTGTCGGTTCTTCATCAGGTGTTTCGTTTCTGCCAGAGTCGGTAAATATCAGTGATACACAGAGTTATCCGATTGAAATTGAAATCTTGCCATGCCCGCAGTTTTCAGGCGGAGAGTCAAAGTATGCAGTGCAGCAGGGCGCTGGCATGGTGGTGACAAAGGGAACGGAAGCAGAGATTTATGCGTCAGTGGAATTTTTAAAATGGTTTACGGCGGATACGCGCAATATACAGTTTTCAGTAAATTCGGGATATCTTCCGGTGACAAAAACGGCAAATGACAAAAATGCGATTGCAGACAGTGGTGTGCAGACAAGCGGCAATATTGGAAAGATGCTTTCGGTTGGTGTGGATACGGTAAATGGTAATAAAATGTATACAACGAAAGCATTTCAGACAGGGACAAAGGCACGAAATATTTTGGAATATGCAATGAGTGACCGTGCAGCGGCGGATCGTGAAATCGTAGTGTCAAGGCTTGCTTCAGGCATGCAGTTGGAGGAAGCGTGTGTCGACTTTGTATCGGAGGAAAATTTTAACGCATGGTATGAGGAAACCTTAGCAAAGTTACAAGCGTTTGAGAATTAGAAATGGAGAAGTAAAATGACCAAGCGGAAAAAGGACAGGACGATTTTTCGGGTAATGGTTCTGCCGCTTCTAAGCATACTGGCGGCGGAGCTATGTGTGCTGGTGGGGAGTCTGCTGTTTGGCGGCGTGATTACAAAATTAAACCAAAACGCGCAGGATATGCTGGCACAGCAGGTGGAAAACAGAGGAAATTATCTGTTAAATGATATGATAGGCAACTGGTCGAACTTAAATATTATCGCAGAGCACATTAATGAGAAGATTCAGGATAAGCTAAATCATGGGAAATTGAAAAAGGAAGATTTCAATGAAAATAATGAAAACTGTGTGGAACTGTTGAAAGAACTGCGGCCAGATTTAATAGAGGTTATGTATAATAAACAGGTATCAGGTATTTTCCTAATCCTAAATACACATAGTTTAGAACCAGAATCCGCACCAGAAACGCTGCCAGGGATTTATTTGCGGGATTTAGACCCAACTTCTACGCCGTCACAGCGCAATGAGGATATTTTAACGGAACGTGCGCCGGTGGAGGTAGTTCGTGCAGGACGTATTGCAACCGATACAAGCTGGCAGCCTGCATTTTCTAAGGCGGATAGTGTGGAACAGCCATTTTTTTATAAACCCTTTCAGGCGGCATATACCAGTAAGAAACGATTAGAAGCAAAGGATTATGGATACTGGACAACAGAGCCTTATTGTCTTTCGGGAGATACCCGCAGGGCAATATCGTATTCCATTCCATTAATATTGACGGATGGGACAGTTTATGGTGTGCTAGGCATAGAACTTTTGGAAGACTATATGCGGTCTTTGCTGCCGTGCAGCGAGTTAATGGAGCTGGAACGTGGTTCATATCTTCTGGCGGTTTCGCAGAAGGGGGATAATGTGCTTGTGCCAGTGTTGTTGTCAAGTGAACTGATTACCAATAAGGCATTGGAAGAATTGCAGTTTCAGATTGCATCACAGAATTCAAGCGCTGTGCAGGATAGTAAAGGAAAGTATTATGGTGCTATAAAGCCCTTAGTAGTATATAGTAATAATGCACCTTTCGATACGGATAGGTGGTATCTTGCCGGTATTAGTACAAAGGATAATTTATTTGCTTTTTCAAGGCAGATGCAGCGCATACTGCTGTTTTCGTTTGTTATAACCTTTGTAATCGGTTTAATTGGAATTTTGATGGTAAGCTACCGTCTTTCCAAACCAATACAGCTTTTGTCCAATGAGGTGGAGAAAGCAAAGAAAAGTAAGGAAATGCCGATTTTGCCCGATACGGGTATACGAGAAATCGATCAGTTTTCAGATGCCATTGTGCGGCTGGGACATGAAGTAATTGATTCCTCTACGCGTTTTCTACGCATTATGGATATGGCAAGTGTCGACTTAGGCGGCTATGAAATTAAGGAAGGATCGGACAGCGTATTTGTAACAGACAATTATTTCCCACTGCTGGGTGTGGAGAATATAGAGATAGATAGTTTGACCGCAGAAGAATTTAAGCGCAAACATCAAGAGATTCTAAACGGTCTTGACCGTACGATTTCTGAGGATGGAAGTGTTGCGTATCAAGTGCCATTGGGACAAGGACGGATACGCTATCTGCGTTTTGAAAATGTAAAGGAAGGCAGCCGCCATGTTGGTCTGGTGGAGGATGTTACGGCATCTACCTTAGAGCGTATGCGCGTGGAACGGGAGCGCGATTGTGATGGACTGACGAAGCTGTATGCTAGACGGGGCTTCCGCAAGGTGGCAGATGAATTATTTTTATATCCTGAAAAGATGAAGATTGCAGGATTGTTAATGATTGATTTGGATAATCTAAAGACAACAAATGATCGTTTTGGGCATAAATTTGGCGATATTTATATTCAGACAGCCGGAAAATGCTTTATGGATAATACGCCGGATAATACCGTCTGCGCGCGCATATCTGGTGATGAATTTTTGGTGCTGTTTTATGGATTTAATAGTCAAGATGAAATTCGCGAAAAGCTGCGCATATTGTACGATGCAATTCACAAGGTAGAATTTGTTCTGCCGGATGGCAGCAATATGGGCTTAAGCGCTTCTGGCGGTGTGGCATGGTATCCGGCAGACAGTACGGATTTATCCGTGTTAATGAAGTATTCAGATTTTGCAATGTATCAGGTGAAGCGTTCTAAGAAAGGCGCGTTAAAGGAGTTTGATGCAGCGGCATATCAAGTGGAGATGGAGCAGTATCTTCAGGGAGGGAAAGAACGTTAGAAAATTAGTATGTGATTGATAGGAGCGCGGTTTGTATGGATAATGAAAAGAGAGTAGAGCCAGACTATATCGAGGAACTTGTCGCGCTGATTCGCAGCGGCGGAGCGGAGTCTGAGATTGTGCAGCAGTTGACAAATTATCATGACAACGATATTGCTACCGCGTTGGATGAACTCAATCAGGAGGAGCGCAGGCGTCTTTACCATTCGCTGGGTGTGGAGCGGGTGTCGGAGATATTCGCCTATTTGGACGATCCGGGTAAATATATTGAAGAATTAGAATTAGAGCGAGCGGCGGATATTATTGAAAATATGGATGCGGACGATGCCGTGGATATCCTTGAAGAGATGGACGAGGAAATTCGGAATCAATTAATAGAATTGATAAACGAGGACTCGAAGGAGGATATCAATTTAATTCGCTCTTATGATGACGATGAAATTGGCAGTGCGATGACAACCAATTTTATAGAAATCAGCCGCAGGCTTACGATTAAACAGGCTATGCGTGCACTGATTGCGCAGGCAGAGGACAATGACAATATCACAACGCTGTTTGTAAAAGATGATGATGGTACGTTTTATGGGGCGTTGGATTTAAAGGATTTAATTATTGCAAGAACCTATATGGATTTGGAAACGCTGATAATCCGTTCGTTTCCCTATGTGCGTGCAAAGGAACGGATTGATGAGTGCATTGACCGTATCCGTGATTACGAGGAGGACTATATTCCGGTACTTGACGATCAGGATAAACTGCTCGGTGTCATTACTGCACAGGATATTGTGGAGGTTGTTGATGACGAGTTGGGCGATGATTATGCGAAACTTGCCGGAATGACGGAGGAGGCAGAACTTGAGGAAACGCTTGGTGAAAGTATTAAGAAGCGTCTTCCATGGTTGATTGTGTTGTTGGGATTAAGTATGTGTGTATCAACAGTCACTAGTTTATTTGAGGGTGTGATAGCACAGCTTGCAATTATTGTAAGTTTTCAGTCGGTTATTCTAGGAATGTCGGGAAATGTCGGCACGCAGTCGCTGGCGGTAACGATCCGCTTGTTAATGGATGAAAACCTTGAAACTAGACAGAAGCTTGGAATGATTTTTAAGGAAATGCGGATTGGGTTCTCTAATGGGTTAATACTAGGTATGATGTCGTTTGCAATTATCGGCGGATATCTGTGTTTTCTCAAGGATAAATCGCCGCAGTATGCATTTGCAATCTCAGGATGCGCAGGAATTGCGCTGTTAATGGCAATGACTATCTCGAGTTTAGTAGGAACGATTGTACCCATTTTTTTTAATAAAATCCATGTTGATCCAGCAGTTGCTTCCGGCCCTTTGATAACGACTGTGAACGACTTAGTTGGTGTGGTTACGTATTATGGTGTGGCATGGATATTGCTGATACAAGTGTTGCAACTTGGTTATTAGTATAGTGACTATTCCTTCGAAAAAAGATTAAGTTCAGAAAACCGAATGTATAATAATCCAACATTTACAAATACTAGCAATACATCTTGAGTGTGCCAAGCGTTTAAAAGGCAAAAGTCATAGAGTCGTTTCGGCACCATAGATTAGGGTTACATGAAATTTGGATTGGAGGAAAATGCGGTGAAAGCTACGGGAATAGTGCGTAGGATTGATGACCTTGGACGCGTGGTAATACCAAAGGAGATACGGAGAACGTTAAGAATCAGGGAGTCGGATCCCTTGGAAATTTTTACCAACAATGAGGGCGCAATCATATTAAAAAAATATTCGCCAATTGGAGAGCTTGGAAGTTTTGCGAAGCAGTATGCTGAGAGTCTTTCTCAAGTATCAGGACATGTGGCGCTGATTGCCGACAGAGATCAGTTTATTGCGGCAGCAGGAAGCAACAGCAAACAGATACTGGGGAAGAACGTCAGCAAAGAACTTGAAGAAAAGATGAACTCGCGTGAAACGGTCTGCGCTTCAAGAGGAGAGAAAAGTTATATTGGCGTAATGGATAATGAAGTGGAGGAGTATCAACATGAAGTGATTATTCCGATTATTACGCAAGGAGATATTATTGGTGCAGTGGTGCTTTTGTCTACCAATGAGGGGGACGATATGGATGAGGTGGAAATGAAGCTGGCACAATCGGCAGCAGGATTTCTTGGAAAGCAGATGGAGCAGTAACAACCGTAAGGGGCACCTGTGGTTTAAGGCCGCAGATGCCCTTTTCCATATACAGCACAATGCAAACGTTAAAGGGATTTCCTTACTTGATGATTCCATTTAAACCATATAAAACAGCAGTAGGAACGGAATAGTTTCTAAGGAAAGGCAGGAACAGACAGAATGCAGTTTACAGGGCTTGAATTACTTTATTTATTTCTTATTTATTCCTTCTTAGGATGGGTACTGGAAACAACAGCGACCGCAGTAAAGCGCAGGCAGTTTGCAAACAGAGGTTTAATCAACGGGCCAATGTGCGTTATGTATGGCATTACAGCAGTGCTGATTACAGTTACGCTATCTGATTTATCTGGCTTTTGGCTGTTTTTGGGAAGCATGATTCTTGCGAGTATTATTGAGTGGTCGGCTGGACACTTAATTGAGCGGATTTATCATGAACGCTGGTGGGATTATTCTAATAGGAAATGGAATCTTGATGGTTACATCTGCTTTTCCATGTCGCTGCTTTGGGGAATTTTTGGCTATAGCATGATGCTATGGGGAAATATGCTGCTGCTTCGTGTTTATTGGCTGGTGCCAGTCTTTCTCCGCAGCTTGATTGTATGGAGCGCCTTCGGTTTCCTTGTATTGGATGTAACCGCAACGATGTGCATTCTTTCGGGAAGAAGCAAGCGCATGGAATCATGGAAAGCAGCGGATGAATGGTTTACCGGAATTAGTACACGGCTGGGCAGATGGATTTATCAAAAAGTCGATCAGCGTATTCAAAGGGCATATCCGCAGGCAAAACACTATCCAGCGGAGCAAAAGAACAAAATGGTGTTTGCCCAAGGATGCGGATTCTATAAATTATTTCTGCTGTTTTTTATTGGTGCTTTTCTGGGGGATATTATTGAAACCTTTTTCTGCCGTGCAACGGCTGGCGTGTGGATGAGCAGAAGCAGCGTGGTCTGGGGGCCGTTTAGTATTGTTTGGGGGATTGGAATTGCTGGAATAACAGCATTGTTGTACCGTTATCGCAACTATTCTGACCGCTTTTTGTTTATTATGGGGACGGTGCTCGGCGGGGTTTATGAGTACATTTGCAGTGTGTTTACAGAAATTGCTTTTGGTACAGTGTTCTGGGACTACAGCGATATTCCATTTAACCTCGGCGGACGGATTAATTTGCTGTTCTGTTTTTTCTGGGGAATTGCAGTCGTTGTGTGGTTTAAAATGTTATATCCGCGTATTTCTGACTGGCTGGAACGGATTCCGGTAAAAATAGGAAAGACAGTTACATGGATATTTGTAGTGTTTATGATATGCAATATCACAGTATCTTGTATGGCGCTGGCACGATATGACCAACGCAGTCGCAGCGTGCCGGCACAGACAGGATGGCAAATAACAATGGATGAGCGCTTTGGTGATGAGAGAATGGAACGGATTTATCCCAATGCATTAATGGTGGAGGAATAGAGAATTTTTGTAATTTTATAAAATTTTTATTTACCACATCTGCAAAATATGAGAAGATGAAACAGATGGGAAAAATCAGCATTTATACTAAGCGTCGAAAAAACCGACGCTAAGTATAATATTATGCACACAGCCACACAAAGGAAAATTGCCGCTTTGCGGCGTGTGGTTGGCGTAGAGGCTGTCGCACGAAGGCAAACAGATACAAGATAGTTTAATACAATGTTAAAATATACACTATATCTTGTGTTTTCAAAGCTTATTGCGACAGCCCCATAATTATAGAAAGGCAAGGTGCGATATGGCGATGAATCAGAAAAAATATAGTACACCACTGTCCCTGCGGGATATTCAGGTAACAGATGACTTTTGGAAAAACGAAATGGAATTGGTACGTACAGAGGTGATTCCCTACCAGTGGGAAGCGCTAAACGACAGGGTGGAGGGCGCTGCACCTAGTTTTTGTATGCGCAATTTTCAAATTGCAGGTAAAATGAATCGTGAAAAGGCGCAGAAAGGGAGCAGCTATCAAGAACCAAAATACACTTTCCGTGGTTTTGAATCCCTGCCGGAAGACCCGCAGCATTTGGAGGATCAATTTTACGGATTTGTATTTCAGGACAGCGATTTTTCTAAATGGATAGAGGCAGTAGGATATTCTCTGACACAATATCCAGATGCCGCATTAGAGGAAATTGCGGACGGTGCGATTGATATTGTGTGCGCAGCGCAGCAGGAGGATGGTTATCTGGATACTTACTATATTATTAATGGAAAGGATAAGATATTCACCAATCTGCGCGATCATCATGAACTATATTGTTTTGGTCATTTGGTAGAAGGCGCAGTTGCTTATTATCAAGCGACAGGAAAGGATAAGCTGTTAAAGGCGGCGGAGCATTTTGCTGATTATATCGGTCATTATTTCGGCGAGGAGGAGGGAAAATGCAAGGGTTATCCGGGACATGAAATCGCAGAAATGGCACTGGTGCGTTTATATGAAGTAACAAAGAAGCAGAAATACCTTGATTTAGCCGCCTTTTTTATTGACCAGCGCGGAACAAAGCCTTATTATTTTGATACAGAGGGACATCCGAAGGAAAGTATTCATGAGGAGGAAGGAGGACTGCGTTACGCATATAATCAGGCGCATCTTCCTGTGCGAGAACAGAGTGAGGCGGTTGGTCATGCTGTCCGTGCGGTTTATCTGTACTCTGGCATGGCGGATGTGGCAAGGCTAAAAGGAGATGAACGCTTGTTTGCTGCCTGCGAGCGTCTTTGGAACAATATTGTGGAGAAAAAGTTATATATTACTGGCGGAATCGGCTCTACGCATATGGGTGAGGCGTTTTCCTTTAATTACGATCTGCCAAACGATACCGCATATGCAGAAACGTGTGCTTCGATTGGGCTGATATTCTTTGCACGCAGAATGCTGCAAATCAAATCGGATTCTAAGTACGCGGATATTATGGAACGCGCGCTGTATAACGGTGTGTTAAGTGGTATGGCATTGGACGGGAAAAGCTTTTTCTATGTAAATCCGCTGGAGGTAAATCCAGAAGCCTGCCATAAAGACGAGCGCAAATTTCATGTAAAGCCTGTGCGTCAGAAGTGGTTTGGCTGTGCCTGCTGTCCGCCGAACTTGGCAAGGCTGATAAGCTCGATTGGCAGCTATGCCTATACCGAAACAGATGATACTTTGTTTGTGCATCTCTATATGGGAAGCAGCATAACTAAGAAAATAAATGGTGTGGACGTAGAGATTTGTATCCAGTCGCAGTTCCCTTGGGATGGAGATGTGTCGTTAACTGTGCGTGCAAAAGAAAGTGCATTAAAATTAGCGTTAAGGATTCCGGACTGGTGCGACGGTTATCAATTGGAACATTCCGGACAATATCAATGTACAGAAAAAGACGGCTATTTGTATATGGAAAAAGAATGGAGTGAGGAGGATACAATTGCTATTTCTTTCCCTATGAGAGCAAAACTAATGGCGGCTGCGCCTGCGGTGCGGGAAGATATTGGCAAGGCGGCGTTGGTAAGAGGGCCAATTGTTTATTGTATAGAGGAAGCAGATAACGGCAAGGATTTGCACCTGCTTTCGATTAAGCCGGATACCACATTTGAAGTGACAGAGGAAACCATTCAAGGCACATTGGTGCGCAAAATACGCGCACAGGGTTATCGTACTATTTTTGCACAGCAGCATGGACGCCTGTATTATCCATTGGAAACAAAGGTAGAGAAACAGGAGGTTTCGATAACGTATGTGCCATATTATACATGGGCAAACCGCGGCGAAAACGAAATGCAGGTATGGGTTGTTGCGGCATCCGATAAGGGAGATAGAAATGATTTTTGAAACACATGCGCATTATGATGATAAGCAGTTTGATAAGGATAGAGAAGCACTGCTTTCCTCTATGCCGGAAAATGGAATTGACACAATCATAAATGTAGGGGCAAGTCTGTCGAGCACTGCGGCAAGCATTGCGCTTGCGCAGCAGTATGCCTATGTTTATGCAGCGGCAGGCGTGCACCCCAATGAAACTGGTGAACTAAACGAAGAAAATTTTCATTGGCTGCGAGAACAATGTAAGCATCCCAAAGTCGTAGCAGTCGGAGAAATCGGGTTGGATTACTATTGGGATAAACCAGAACACGATATACAGAAAAAATGGTTTGTGCGCCAGCTTGAACTGGCAAGGGAGCTTAACAAACCTGTAATAATCCACTCAAGAGAAGCAGCGAAAGATACCTATGATATAATGAAAGCCAATAATGCGGCGGAGATTGGTGGCGTCGTACACTGCTATTCTTATAGTACAGAGTTGGCGCTGGAATTTGTGAAAATGGGTTTTTATATTGGCATCGGAGGCGTTGTTACTTTTCAGAATGCAAAGAAAATGGCAGAGGTAGTTGCGGCACTTCCACTGGAACGTTTACTGTTAGAAACGGATTGTCCATATTTAGCGCCAGTTCCGAACCGTGGTAAGCGCAATTCTTCACTAAATCTACCCTATATAGCGCAGAAAATCGCGGAGATAAAAGAAATCTCATACAATGAAGTAGCGGAAATAACTGCGCAGAATGCAAGAAAGATGTACAGATTAACGAATATAGAGCATAAGGAGTGAGAAAATGGCGTCGCTTGGAAATCCTACGAATACCATTGCGGTATTGCAAAAATATGGCTTTCATTTCCAAAAGAAATATGGGCAGAATTTTTTAATTGATGCGAATATACTGGAAAATATTATTGCTGCCGCAGAGGTTGGCAGGGAGGATTGTGTGCTGGAAATTGGCCCAGGAATCGGTACTATGACACAGTATCTTTGTGAAAACGCAAGAAAAGTAATCGCTGTGGAAATTGACAAGAAATTAATTCCCGTTTTGGAGGATACGCTTTCTAATTACAACAATTGTACTGTGATAAATGCGGATATTCTGGAAATGGATATCACAGAGCTTGCCAAACAGGTAAATCAAGGAAATCCGTTAAAAGTGGTTGCGAATCTTCCTTATTATATTACAACGCCGATAATAATGAAGCTGTTTGAAAGCCACGCTCCTGTGGAAAGTATTACGATTATGGTGCAGAAAGAGGTCGCAGGCAGGATGCAGGCGCAGCCTAGTACGAAGGATTATGGTGCGCTTTCGCTGGCAGTACAATATTATGCGAATCCGCAAGTGAAGTTTTTCGTTCCAGCGGGATGTTTTATGCCCCATCCGAATGTAGACAGTGCGGTTATTAAGTTGACAAAGTACATAAATCCGCCAGTAGCTGTATCCAATGAACAACATTTATTTGATATTATTCATGCGGCTTTTAACCAACGACGCAAAACACTGGTGAACAGCCTTTATAATGCCGCAGGATTAAGTATAGATAAGGCTGCCATTTGTGATGCTTTAGAGAAGTTGGGACTGTCTATTTCTGTTCGAGGAGAGGCTTTAACACTTGAACAGTTTGCAATGCTTGCGGAATTAATTTAATTTATACGCAAAAATGATTCGATTTTCCTTTCTACACAACACATATTGTCCGCTTATGCAAGATGGGCTGCGAGAAAATTGGAGAATCTTAGAAACAGTTCAGTGTAGGACTTTGCATTTACTGCAAAGTCCGTGAAACAGCGTAGTGGCAGAAATGCATCAAGCCATCACGAAGTGGTTTTGCATGGCTTGATGCCTGTAACAGGAAGCCAAAGGCTGAACTGTTACAAATCTTAACATTTTTGCGTATAATTTCCCTGCTTTGCGTTATTAGTAATGCTTATACTGCTTAACAGTTAAAATTTCCAAGAACCTGACTACATAATGCCAGACATATATGTTTAACCAGTTTAGTACGGTAAATTCTGTCGTTATGTAGTATATGTTTAAATCTAAATGAGCTAGTGGTAGATTTGCTACTCATTTGAAATATAATGTTTATCCCGATATTTTTTGGGTGTAGTTCCAGTTATTTTCTTAAATGCAGATATAAATGCGCTTTGCGAGGAGAAACCTAGAGATATTGCGATATCCAGATAGGATATCGCTGTGTATTTTAAAAGATTTTGAGCAGTATCTATCTTCGCATTCAAGAAAAACTGCTTCATATGAATGCCTATTTCTTTGAAAAACAAACGAGATAAGTATGAGGGATTCAGCCCACAATAATCTGCCAGTGCATTAACAGTCAGTTCTTCTTGAAGGTGTTCGTAGATATAATCAATACATTTTCTAATATGCAGCGAAATTACAGGCTGTTTTCTGATTTCTTGAATCCGTTCTGTAAAATCTAACTGCAATTCTTTGTATAAACGAAGAAGTTCTTCTTTCGTCTTGCATTTGTCAGCCTTGCGAATATAGATATCAGCAAGTGTATATGCCTCGTCATGTCCCATACCGCTGTCAATACAAGCTTTCGCAATAGCGGATGCTGCAATAACGAGATGATATAGAATATTCCTTACAGGATTATCAGAAAGCTGTCGGGAGGATATGCGCTGCTCTATATTGGCGAATTCACGTTTAACAGCTTCTATATCACCGCTGCAAATATTCGCATACTGTTCTTGCTCCACATTATAGGGGAGTCTGTCAGCATTGTTTGTTTTTTGGATATATAAATGGTTGTTGAGTTCAGTTCTCATTTTCATTTTATCACCACCTTTATTATGTCAGATTTTTGATATAAAAACAAGAAAAAAGATATAAAGAAAGTCATTGCTGCTTCATAATGAAAAAAAATAAAGGAGGCGGTTTTATGGAACAAACAGGCAGTTTGACAAGCGGGAAGGTATCAAGTGTTCTGCTTCGGTTCTTTTTTCCTATGTTATTTACGAATTTACTACAGCAAATCTATACTTTTGTTGACACTGTGATAGTAGGTAAGGGGCTAGGTGATAATGCGCTTGCAGCAGTTGGCAATATGTCTACAGTAACTTTATTTATTATTGGTTTCTTGCAGGGGATTGCAAATGGCTTTTCTGTGATTATAGCGCAATACTGCGGAAGCGAAAATCACACAAAATTGCGCCGGTCAATAGCAGTTTCCATCAAACTTTCAGGATTTCTTTCACTTTTACTCACAGTATTTAGTATAATCGTTCTTCGCTCTGTGCTCCTTGTTATGCAGACATCGGAACAAATTTTACAGGACAGTCTTCAATATGGTTCTATTATCGTTGGAGGATTAATTATCACAATGGCATATAATCTTTTCTCTTGTATCCTTCGGGCATTTGGTGACAGTAAAACACCACTCCTTGCCATTATAATCTCATCGGCATTAAATATTGTGCTGGATTATCTGTTTATTTTCGTTTTTAAGACAGGTGTGGAAGGTGCTGCAATTGCTACTGTATTTTCACAGGTGGTTTCCACGTTAATCTGCATTTTACAAATGCGTAAAATGGGAAGCCTCTGCCTTACGCCGGATGACTTTAAAGGAGGTTTGCCGCTGTCCCTTGAACTTTTAAAAAATGGTATACCTATGGCTTGTATGAATTCTGTTACGGCAGCAGGCTGTATTATTGTACAATCCTATGTGAATGCACTTGGTGTCGTGTATACCTCCGCATACGCAGTTTGTAATAAATACATTAATCTGTTTATGCTTCCTTCTATCACAGCAGGATTTGCAATATCAGCATTTACAAGCCAGAATTATGGTGCTAAAAAATTTGACCGCATTCGGGAAGGAGTTCGAGTCAGCTTGTTGATAGGATTTTTTTCCTATGTGTTGTGTGGGGCTGCAATGATGTGTCTGCCAGAAGCACTTGCCCGCATTATGCTAAATGGGCAGCAGTCCATTGCGCTTGCTTCAGGATTTTTGCGCATATGTGGCAGTATGTTTTTTTTACTTAATTTTCTGTTTATATTTCGAAGTGTTGTGCAGGGGATGGGAAAACCATTGATTCCCATGTGCTCTGGCATTCTGGAAATGGTTTTGCGCATTCTTATCATTGTTCTGTTTCTTTCAAGAATCGGATTTCAAGCAGCCGCATATGCGGAAATAGCAGCTTGGATGGGAGCACTTATGCTGAATCTAGTTGCTTATAAAGTGTTGATTTTCCGTGCTACCGCGTTGACATAAGGAAACGAGTGTGCTAAACTGTCCATATGAGTGCGCCGGAAACAGCGTATTAAAAGACAATTAGCAAATAGAGAACGTAATATGCACACAGTCGCACAGAGGGAAATTGCCGTTTTGTGGCGTGCGGCTGGCGCAAATGTACGGCAGATATTTTTGCCATACAATATAACTATATAGTAAACGAAAGTGGTTACATTTTAACTGAGGTGATTATACTTGGATAAATACGAATATAGGATTCGTTCAGAAGAAATTAACAGATTAATAGAAAAAGAAAAATATGAGGAAGCTGTTGCAATTGCAGATAAAATAGATTGGCGGCGAGTTAAGAGTGCTACGACTCTGTTAAAAATTGCGGCATTGTATCGCGCAAACAGACGCAAAGAGGATTGTCGTGCTATGCTACAGTTAGCGTATGACCGTTATCCTACAAACCGATCGGTAGTGCATTCGCTATGTGAGATTTCTATTGAAATGGATGATGTGGTAGCAGCAATCGAATATTATAAGCGGTTTGTAAAGCTTGCACCGCGGGATAATGGCGTTTTTACGCTGCGTTACCGTATTTTGGCAGCACAGGAAGCCAGTTTGGAAGAACGGATTGAACTTTTGGAAGAATTAAAAAAGAGGGATTATCAGGAGGAGTGGGCATATGAACTTGCTTACCTCTATCATAGAGTAGGACTTGCGACGAAATGCATTGAGGAATGTGATGATTTAATTCTGTGGTTTGGAGATGGCGCTTATGTAATAAAAGCGATGGAATTAAAAATGCTTCATGCACCATTGACTCCAGTTCAACAGAAAAAATATGAGGCAATGCTCAATGGCGTAAGCAGTGAGAGCATTGAAAATGATTACAATGGGTATTCACAGGATGCATATGCAGACGAAGACTATCAACAAAATTACATGGAAGAAGATTATGGGAATACGAACAGCGCAGAAAGTCAAGCTTTACAAAATTCCTATACGGGAGAGTTCTATGTAGAACATACATACGGCAATACGGCGCAGCGAAATCAGGACACTTTTGCAAACAGTAAGTATCCAGAAGAATTGTATTCTAGTGAAGCTTATGCAGATGTCGTTTATAATGATGAACCACAAGAGAATGCAAATTATCAAGAGTATTCTGAGAATGGTTATGGTGAAGAGGCTTATCCCGATCAAGCATATACAGGAGAAATGCAGGTAAATAATGCGTATGGGCAAAATACATACCCAGAAGAAGAGTATCAAACAGGAGAATATGCGAAAGATATATATCCCGAAGAACCATATCAAGACGGTATATATACAAATGAAACATATTCTAATACAAATAGAATATACTCTAATGTAGATGAGGCTTATCCGGATGGAACGTATGAAGATGGAACATATACCAATACAAATGGAGAATATCATGACAGCGCATATGCCGAGGAAAACTATGGAAATGCAAATGGGCAGTACCAAGACGGAGCATACGGCAACGAAACCTACGAGAATACAGACGGAGTGTACCAAGACCAAGCATATGCCGACGGAACTTACACGAATGCAAACGGAGTGTACCAAGACCAAGCATATGCCGACGGAACTTACACGAATGCAAATGGAGTGTACCAAGATCAAGCATATGCTGACGGAACTTACACGAACGCAAACGAAGTGTACCAAGATGGAACATATGGTGATGCAACTTATGAGAACGCAAACGGAGCATATGTAGACGAGCAGTACCAAGACGGAGCATATGCTAGTGAAAACTATGCCAATGGGGCATATCAAGAAGAAACCAATGTGAATGCAACGGGATTCTATCAAAATGGGACATATAGTGATGAATCTTATGCAGATAGTAATGGTGTATATGCAGATAGAGCGTATGTTGACGAAACTTACACGAATGCAAATAGCACTTATCAAGAGAGTTCATATACAAATAAGCCTGTAAGTAAGCCAGCCCCCGCAATTGTGCAGCCAAACGATATGAGTCAGTACAATACTATTAATCTGCAAAAAGTAGTTGCGGATGGTATGAAGGAGATATCTCTAAATGATAATACAGAAGAAGATGAACCTTTGCAGCAGTCAGAGAAGCAGTCAGGATTTCGCGAAATAATCGTAGAGGATAATACTTTACCGCATACCAAACGGGTAGCAGAATTGTTGGATGGTATTTCGGAAGAAAAACCCGGGCCGGATACTGGGGCAATTCGAAAAGTAATCCTACCAGGCGACAAAGCACGCTTTATTAAACAGGAAGCTGATATTGAAGAACTGCACAATACAACAGAACGTTCTGTCAGTGAGGAACAAAGCCGCATTGAGAACACAGGTGAAAATATTTTTCATGAACAGGATATTTTTCACCCCACTGCGGAGCAGCAGCAAGATCCCAAGGCAATTATTGGAGCGGCAGGATTGGAAAATGTGCTTGTTGAATGGGAAAGAGTCAAGCGCGAGATCGAACAGCGGCGTAAAGAAAAAGTCCGCCAGCATGTGCTAAGCCAGACTGGAAAAATCTTTGAAAACTTTGACAATTCCATTAAAAGCGGTATTCTTGGAGAACTTGACAAAGAAGAACCAGAAATTAAAAAGGCAGCTGAAGAAGAAGCCCTTTTGCAGTCGAAGCAAGACTTTTACCAACAAACAGAAGACACAGACGCATATACAATGTATCCGCAAGAAAACAGCTACTCGAATCAAGCGTATCCACCAGAAAGCAATTACCAACAAACAGAAGACACAGACGCATATACAATGTATCCGCAAGAAAGCAGCTACTCGAATCAAGCGTATCCACCAGAAAGCAATTTAACAACGCAATACGAATCCACAGAATACTACGAGCAAGAAAGCTATTCCGATGAGGAATATGAATATCCGCAGGAAAGTAATTTCGAGGAAGGTTATCTGCAAGAAAGTTATATTACGGAGGAGTATGTTCAGGAAAACAACGTTGTAGAAGAGAATTTGCAACAAAATAATGGCAGTGAGAATTACTTATATGAAAGCGATTCCGGCAAAGAGGATTTGCAAGAAAATAGCGCCATAACAGAAGTTCCTGAAAATAGTTATAATGTTGTCCAAACACCGCAAGAGTATGAAAAGCAAAGATTTGAAGAAGAACAAACCAATAAAGTGGTAATATTAAATCAGGAAACTGCTTTCACAGAAGATTTAGAAAATGTGGAAGAATCAGAGCAAGATATACAACAAGACAACTTAAATGAAGCCTCTCCTACAGAAGACAGCGTGGTAGAAACCCACACTAACATTATACCAATAGATGCTGCAAGCCTTGCAGAATCAAACTTTAATAAAGCGTACAATCATGAATCACAAAATAAAAAAATAAAAAATAAAAAAACCCAAAAACCACAAACGGAACAACAGCTTACTAAGGAGTCCCCGTTAAAAGAATCATTAAATAGAGAACTTATTACCGAAGAACCAAAAAGCAAAGAATCTATAGATTCTCAACAAATAGAGGAACTTCAAAATAGAAACCGCAGTTTTGAAGATTCGCAAACACAAGAATTACAACTAGAAGAACCACAGCATATCAATGCTCAACCCAATATACTAAAGCCGCAAGAATTGCAAAATATCGAGTATCAAACCAATAAATCTCAAACAGAAGAATCTCAGATAGAAGATTCTCAAATAGAAGAATTTCAAATAGAGGACTCTCAAATAGAAGACTCTCAAATAGAGAAATCTCAAATAGAAGACTCTCAAATAGAAGAAACACAAGATATAGATTATCAATCTAATACGTTCCAATTAGAAGAAGACCAGATTACAAATTACCAAACAGAAGAACCACAACAAGACTATCAAAACTTAAGCTATCCAACCGAAGAACCACAGCAACAGGAATACCAAAATATAAACTATCCAGCAGAAGAACAACAAGACTACCAAAATATAAACTACCCAACACAAGAATCACAACAACAAGAATACCAAAATATAAACTACCCAACCGAAGAACCACAGCAACAGGAATACCAAAATATAAATTACCCAACACAAGAACCACAACAACAAGAATACCAAAATATAAACTACCCAACAGAAGAACAACAAGAATACCAAAATATAAACTACCCAACAGAAGAAGAACAACAAGAATACCAAAATATAAACTACCCAACAGAAGAAACGCAAAATATTCCATACCAATATGCAGAAGCATCACCAACCGAATTGCTAAATAATGGATTTTACACGGAAACACCATATGAAAATGCTTCTGTTCAAAACATACAAAGTGAAACACAAGCGATTCCAATACAAAATACAACACAAAATCATTCTGATAACAACCGCAGACCGATGATACACGCAGAGGCGGAAAATCTGCCACCTAGTATTTTGCAGGCAGAACCAATAGGGTCTGTTCAGGTTCAGCCTGTTCAAGCAGTGGAGTCGCTAAAACGCAAGACAACCGGTCGGTTGCCAAAAGTCAGTACGAAAACTGGAGAAATAAATATTAAAGCGAGTGCAATGGCAAGCGCAATTGCATCCGCAGCGGCAAAAAGTGCCTATGAGGAAGAAACAGATGAGGAGCGGGAAGAATTTGAACGAGAAAAAGCAGAACAGATTGCCGAGATGGCGAAAGAAGATGCATTAAAAACACAGGAGATTAAGATGAATACGGCAGACCTTAGTTCTCTTTCTGATAAAATTATGGCAACTACAAAGAAAGAGGCAACAGGGGCAAAACGTGAAGATATCCGCGAATTTACACAGGAGGAGCAGGAACTTTTTGAAAATTTTGCCGTTACGAAGAAGATTAAAAAGCAGATTCTCTATGCACTAGACAATATGTCGCTTGCTGGATTTACCGGAAATGTAATTGTAACTGGCGACGCAGGACTTGATACTGTGCGGATGGCAAAAAATCTTGCCCGAAGGTTTCAGCAGCTTGAGCCAGGCTTCTCAGGAAAAATTGCAAAAATTACCGGCGAGAAAATTAATATAAGAAATTTAAAAGAAATCTTTGATAAATTGGCAAATGGTGCTATTATTATAGAGAAGGCAAATGGAATACTGGAAGAAAAGCTCTATGAAATGGCGATGCTCCTCAACCGGAAAAATTTTGGTTTGGTAGTGATTATGGAAGATACCCGAAAAGAGATTACCAAACTTTTGAAAAAGCAGGCGATGATAGCAGACTATTTTAATATCCGGATTGATTTAATGGAAATGGATAATAATGCGCTGGTTGCTTATGCAAGAAATTATGCGCTTGCGCTGGAATACTCCATTGACGAACTGGGCATACTTGCACTTTATACCAGAATAGCCAATATCCAGAGCGGCAATCATGTAGTGACCAAAGACGAAGTTAGGGATATTATTGACGAGGCAATATGGAAATCAAAGAAGTCAAAAGTAAAGAACTTTGTTGATGTGCTGTTCTCAAAGCGGTATGACAGCCAAGATATGATTGTACTGAAAGAGCGGGATTTCATTTAACAAATGCGCAGCAAAATAAAATGCAACGATTAAAAGGGGGAAAACGAATGGAAACAACGAGTACAACGAGCGCTGCAAATGAGAAGGAATCAATGGAAACTACCATATTTATATCAGATGCTGACCAATATGTCTTTGGACAGGGAACGCATTATGATATTTACAAGAAGTTAGGGGCACATCCCTGCAAAAAAGGAAAAAAAGATGGTGTATTCTTTGCAGTTTGGGCACCGAATGCGAAAGAAGTATATGTTATTGGTGAGTTTAATGGTTGGAACGAGGGCGCTAGCCCAATGGAACGGCTTGGTGAGGGTGGTATTTTTGCAACATTTGTCGAGGGAGTCAAAGAAGGGCAGATGTATAAATATATGCTGGTGCTTCCGAATGGTGCAAGGCTATACAAGGCAGATCCCTATGCAAACTATGCAGAAATGCGCCCAGGTACTGCATCAAAAGTATACGATTTAAACCATTTTAAGTGGACAGATAAAAAATGGATGACAGATAGAGAGAAAAAGGATATGAATAAGGAACCTATGGCAATCTATGAGTGTCATATTGGTTCTTGGATGAAACATCCCGATGGTACAGAGGACGGGTTCTATAATTACCGTGAATTTGCGGATAGAATGATTGAATATTTAAAGGAAATGCCTTATACACATGTTGAGTTAATGGGAATTGCAGAATTTCCGTTTGACGGCTCATGGGGATATCAGGTAACAGGGTATTATGCACCCACTTCACGGTATGGAACACCAGATGATTTTCGCTATCTAATTGATTTATTCCATAAAAATAATATTGGTGTGATTCTTGATTGGGTACCTGCACATTTCCCAAGAGATGCACATGGACTTTGCGAGTTTGACGGAACCTGCCTGTATGAGCATCCTGACAAGCGCCTTGGTGAGCATCCAGACTGGGGGACGAAAATCTTTAATTACAGTAAAAATGAAGTACGTAATTTCTTAATTGCAAATGCGCTGTTCTGGGTTCGCGAGTTCCATGTTGACGGACTTCGTGTTGACGCAGTTGCTTCTATGCTCTATCTTGATTACGGCAAACAAGATGGTCAGTGGGTAGCGAATAAATACGGCGGCAACGAAAATCTTGATGCAATTGAGTTTTTCAAACACTTAAATTCTGTAATTCATGGTGGATATCCAGGTGTTATGACCATTGCAGAGGAATCTACGGCTTGGCCGAAGGTAACAGCTCCCCCAGAGGATGGCGGACTTGGCTTCTCTTTTAAATGGAATATGGGCTGGATGCATGATTACTGCGAATATATGAAAATGGATCCTTATTTCCGCAGCGGCAATCACAATAAGTTGACATTTGCTATGAGTTATAACCATGCAGAAAATTATATCCTTCCACTATCACATGACGAAGTGGTACATTTAAAATGTTCTATGGTAAATAAAATGCCAGGATATGAAATTGATAAATATGCGAATCTGCGCAATTTATATGCATTTATGTTTGGGCACGAAGGCAAGAAACTTTTGTTTATGGGACAGGATTTTGGACAGGAACGCGAATGGAGCGAAGCAAGAGAACTCGACTGGGGTCTGTTAGAAAAGCCGTTTAACAAAGGCATGAAAGAATTTATGAGCGAACTGCTGAACCTTTATGTAAAGAGTCCATGTCTATATGAAATAGATAATGATTGGTTAGGGTTTGAGTGGATGAATGCAGACGACTATGAGCGCAGTATTTACAGTTTTGTCAGAAGGACAGAAAGCGGTAAACAGCATTTGTTGTTCGTTATTAATATGACACCGGTGGAATATCCTAAATATGAAGTTGGCGTGCCGATGAATACACAATACAAGTTGGTATTAAATTCTGACGAGGAGCGTTTTGGCGGAAATGGAAATAAAATTCCAAAGACCATCAAGGCGAAAAAAGGAGAGTGCGACAATCGGAAACAATATATTTCATTTGATATGCCGCCATTGACTGCACTTATATTTTCCTTCTAAAATAGTGAAGTATGCAGCTTTGCTAACATATAAATGCAAAATAGGCTAATCCGTCTATATAAAATTGAATTATAAAAATATAGAAATCCAAGGATATAAAATTAAGGCTGTCGGGAAATAATTAGAATTCATTATTTTCCGGCAGCCATTTTTATTTATAGACCTGTGTTGCGGAAGCATGCAACCCATTTCAAGCAGATCTATGAAAGAACGAATGAATTAAAAGATACTAAAAATGTTATTTGAGAGATTGTGTAAAACAGAATGATTTTTCTGCTTTTACCAATGCATTTTTGAATATATTTACATTCTTAATATTTATATTTTAAGTTCTTTGGCAATTTTCTGCTTCTAGCAATGCATTTTTGAATATATTTACATTCTTAATATTGATGTTTTAAGTTCTTTGGGAATTTTTTTGCAACTGCACGATAGGGGATGCAAGCAAATATGGAAATCAATACAATTATTTTGTAACAGTTCAAATAACCCATTGAACTGTTACGTATCCAGCCATTGGAAATCGCTTCGCGATGGGC
>CBCOYO010000049.1:0-22534 GCA_965114465.1 uncultured Lachnospiraceae bacterium | reverse complement strand
AGCATTTTGGCGCATGATTCCCACTACTTTGGCGTGGGTGTGAAAAGTAACAATAACTTACCATATTTCGTGACAGTTCCTTAGCGTCAGTCTTTTCGATGCTTAGTATAAAAAACGTACAATCGAGTTACTCGTTGCGCCGATCACCCGTCAGCGAACCGATTTATCGGTTTGATGACAATCTACCTTTGCGTGCCCATGTGCATAAAAAAAAGCCCGCGGATTCCAAACGGGCTTTTTTCTTCTTATGTACCTTGTGCAGTCTTCTTACGTCTTCTCAACATACTTACCTTGGATATATGTTTCTTTTCATTAGCATACGTCTTATGAATTTATCAAATATCAGATATAAGCTATATTATTATCTCTTTAGATTTACAAGTTCCTCCAAAATGGAGTCAGAAACCGTAATAATACGGCTGTTTGCTTGGAAACCTCTTTGTGTCGTAATCATATCCGTAAACTCTTGGGAAAGATCTACATTACTCATTTCAAGAACGCCACTTGTCATATAATCGCCGTTGGCTGAAATATCTACACCTACACCGTTAAATCCACCAGAGTTTGCTGTTGTAGAATAGCAGTTATCACCTTCGTTTTGAAGACCCATTGGGTTATCGAACATTGCTACTGCAATCTGGGCAATATCTCTCATTTGACCATTACTATAGTTAATTGTAACAGTGCCGTCTGTTCCGATGGATACGCCTGTTCTAGTACCAACCTTACGTCCATCATCTCTTAAGCCTTCCATTGTTGACTTGCCGCCATTGTCTACATTTGTTGAATTAGACATATCAAATGTAACATTGGAGAACTCTCCGCCAAGTGCACTTAGATTCAGTGTAAAAGATGTAGAACCTGCCGCACCTACATATTTCAATTTACCATTATCTGTGTCATACTCAACCGCAAAACTCGTATCACCAATATTGCTAATATCTACTTCTGTTCCATCTGAACTATCTGTCATGCCAAGAAGTGTTATTGTAAAGGAACCATCAATCACTGTGTCTTGTGTAATTTTTTCAGTTGTCGTGTACTGTGACTGCACTTTAGGCGAAGCATCCATCGAAAGAAGTTTTGCAATATCTTCATACTCTAGTGTCATTGCTTTCTTTGTTGTCCCATCTGCAGCAACACCTTGAAATTCGTATTGTGTTGGTGAGCCATCCGAAAAAGCTTTATCAGTAACAAGCAAACCACTTGCAGCATCTGCCGATAATTTAAGATCCGCTGCCGGTGATGCAACAGCAGGAGGATTAGTAGCCCCATATAGTGCTACTGCTGCTTCATTACTAATATTAACTACTCCACGAGATACAGTAGCTGCACCATTTTCATCAAGACCATATGCTACAAAATTCATTTCACCTGAGAAATTAACCGTAATCTCTTGCCCTTTTAAATTAGACGCAGTTCCCAAATCTTTAATATTATATGCATTTAAAAAATCATCACTAATCGTAATCTTAACGGAATCTTCAGTACCTACTTTATGATCCGCATCTCTATATGCTGGCTTTGGAGTAATAGTAGCCGCATCCTTTAAAGCATCAATCAATGCACTCGGTATTCCAGATGATTTCAATTCATCCCCTGCCGCAGTAAAGAATGTCAATTCGGATGTATCCTCATATTTCAAAACAGGTGGTAATTGATATAACTTTTCTGTATTTGTTGTATCTTTTGAAGACTCTACCTTACTTGTATTCGGCTTAATCCCAAACTTCAAATTATACTCATAACCTCTTGCATCATATGTTTGTATATCTATTAATTTACCATTCGGATTCGAAAGCTGATCGTCATGCTTATCCAAAATACCATAAATAGAGCCCGCTGTAGTTGATGCCGCATCAAATGTTGCGTACTCCTCGCCCATAATATTGATAGGACGTACAGAACTCTGTGCTATTGTTCCTGGATTATTCGGATCTTCAAGCCATCCCATTACCATATATCCTGTATTTGCCATACACAGATATCCAGCATTGTCTACGTTAAAAGAACCATCTTTCGTAAAATATGTACTTGTACCATCATTTACAATAAAGAACGAATCCCCTTTAATCTTTAAGTCAAATGGATTTCCCGTGGATTGCGAAGCACCCGGTGTTGTAATTGAAGTATTAATTGCGCCTGTCTTAACACCAAGACCAATCTGTCTTGGGTTAGTACCTGCTTTACCAACGCCTACGTTTGATCCCGTAGCTGCCTGTGTTGTCTGATAAAGGATATCAGAAAACGCCATAGATTTTGACTTATAACCTGTTGTATTAACGTTTGCGATATTATTACCGATAACGTCCATTCTTGTCTGGTGCGCTTTTAAGCCTGATACACCAGAAAAAAGTGCTCTCATCATAGTGAAGTGACCTCCTATACTTTTTTACGGTTCGCCGTTTCCGTAACCACCTTGTCTGTCATTCCAAGGTGCAAGCCTCCAATAAGGTCCGGCTTTTTGCTTACATTATCACGGCGCCATCAATATTTGTGAAAATATTTTCGTCAGTTTCTGTTTGATCCATTGCTGTTATTACGGTATTATTCTTGACATTCACAATAAAAGCCAATTGGTCAACAAGTACCAGCGATTCGCGGATACCCTTCTCTCCCGCCTTTTTTGTGCCGTCATGCAGCCTTTCCAGTTGTTCATTGGTCAGCTCAATATTTCTGTCATTCAAGCGGTTCGACGCGTGTTTGGAGAATTTCAGTTCTTTTGACTCAATCTCCTGTGCCTGCTGCTTGTGAAGAATTTCCTCGAAGCTTATTCCCTGTGTGGGTTTGCTGCTGGGAGCTGTCTTCTGCTGTTTTAAGTATTGATCCTGTAACTGCTCAATGGAAAGGAATTGACTATTGCCTATATTCATATGCATTCCTCCTTACCATACATTCTGCCTAAGCCTTCTCAGTTTTATCACCGTTTTCTTCTTCCTTGTCACCATCTTTATCGCCGCCTTCTTCCTCGGTGTCTTCTGGCGGAGAAATTTTGTTTAGCTTATCAAGGATCGCATTCATCTTAGTATTAAAACTTTCCAGAATCGTATCTAATGTTGTTTCTTCTTTTACTTCCGGCTTATCAAATTTAATGCCCATCTTCTCTAACTGTGCAACGTATAATCCAAGTTTTGTAATTTCCTCTGCTGCATACGTCTTCATAAAGTTCTGCTGATAACCTGTCATAGAATTAATCTGATCGTAAAGTTCTCTTACAACACCCTCATAATTCTTATTCAAAACCTTAATTGACGGCAAAGCATTTACTTTTGCTGCCCATTCACTGTAGATATCATACGCATCTGAGTATTCCTCACTAATAACGCTGTCCAAATCGTCAAGGTTGTACTTATCACCGTCAATAACCAAAATTGTCTTCCCGCTCTCAAGCATCATATATTCGACAAGTCCTCTCTTATATGAAACTTCTCCTGTTGACTCGCTGGTCACTTTCATCATTACTTCCTTGCCAACCAAACTATTTCCACGCAACTGGTCAACAGTATTTGCCATTTCTGACATCTTTGTTACCTGTGTAAAAGTTGCATACTGTGATACCCACTCTGTATTGCTTGTCGGCTCTAAGGGGTCTTGGTTCTGCATTTCAGCAACCAATAAGGTTAAAAACATATCACTGTCAATTTCATTTTTGTTGTTACTTTTTTTGGTGAGTGAATCGCCAGAATCCGTCCTTGTCTGTAGTTCCCCATCCACTATCGGTGCTACCAATCCGCTTGCCATAGTTTACACCACTCCTTTCAAATCCATTTGATTATGCAAGTAAATCCATTGAATTTCCGTGCATTGCCATCATTTCCATTGCGATGCGTGTCGCGTCGTCTGCGCCCTGCATTTCCTCTAAGATATCGTCACCGTCCTCAAAGGAATGGAAATTAATGTTGTTTCTGCGCATTCCCTGAATGCGGTTTGTTTTCTGCTCCTGTTCGCTTTGCTGCTGTCCTTGGCTATTATCTCCCTCCAGATTTTTCTCCATCTGATGACTTGCCACAGACACCTCAATGGCCTCAATCTTAATGCCCTGCTCCTCAAGGTTTGCACGTAGCTGAACTGCCTGTGCTTCTACAGCATTTTTTACTGCTTCATTCTGTGTAATAAATTCTGCTGTAACAACGCCGCCTTTTGAAGCTAATGACACGTTGACTGTACCAAGGCTTGCCGGATGTAGCTGCATCTCCATCTGTGTTAAGTCTTCGCTCTTTGCAATCTTTACAAGATTTGCCAACTGCCGCATAATGCTTTCCGTATCCATTGAAGTGTAACTCTCCACTTTTGTTTCCGCTGCTGCTTCTGACAATTCATTTAAGTTATTCTGCATATTTTGTGCAAAATTATTGGGCTGATGCCCGCTGTTTTTTGCGTCAGAATGCGCTTGTTTTTCCTCTGCGGATTTGTCTGTCTGTACTTGTGTTTCCGTCTGTGTCCCGTTATTAGCATTATCCTGTGTGGACTGCTCCAACTGATTACTGGGTTTTGCGGACTCTGTCTTTGTCTTATCTTCGACAATCACCGTCGTTTCTGCTGATTTTGTATCCGTTATATCCATATCTTCTGCGGGACTATTAAGCATTTTGAGTGTTTCTGTTTCCAATGCTTTGTTTGGTGTCTGCGTTTCCTGTTCACCAGCTTCCTGCAATTCTTGCAGTTTCTGCATTATCAGATCAAGTTCTTCACTGGTTAATCCTGTTTCTTCTGTCAGGCTCTGCAATTGATTCTCTACACTCCCAATCATTTCCTGTAAGGAAGCATATAAGTCTTCATTTGCCACTATGCCAATAGAATCTTCTCCTGTAATCGCTGACAAAAGCTGCGCCATATTCTGCGGATTTAACAAATCCATTGGCTGCATATCAGCGCTCTCCAATCCAATCCGAAGTTCCTCATCCGTTATACCAAGGATTTCTTTCAACTGCTCAATTAACTGCATTAAAGCATCTGCAACTTTTTGTGCGGTTTCCTCGTCAACAGTTTCCTCAGCCTGCACCTCTTTGGTATCCTGTGGCTTTTCGGTATTTTGAACCTCTTTTGTTTCCGCTGCCTTATCTTGTGCGGCGGTATTGCTTTCGCTTACTGTCTTTTTATCTATGCTGGACATTTTGGGCTGTTCGGTCTTGGGCTGCTCCATCTTCTGGCTTGCTTTGTCTAATACATCGCCGAAACTGGAACTGCTTGCCGCTGCTCTCTGTCCCTGCACAGACGCCGACACTTTTTCTGGTGTAAAGACCATACTGCTTACGGTCATATTTGTCATTCGTCACTCCTCCTCTCTGCATATTATGGAATTATCAATGTACATCTATAATATATTCCTCATAGATTTACGAGGAATACACTATCAAAAATTATAGTAAAATTTAGGGAATACTTTCCCACAAAAATTATATCGGAAACTTTACATAAAAAGTTAAGAGTTCGGCTTCATAATCTTTGTAATTCTTGCAGCAACTGCCGGCTCCATTTTTCCCATAATCTCTCCACGTTTTGCCGAACTTAATGTTTCAAGAATATCTGCTGCCAAATCAAGGCTGTCTGTCATTGCGTTAAGAATTTTTGCCGCTTCCTCTGCATCCATATTGCTGAACGTTGCAGCGTAATCCTGCATTTGCTTATCAACTGCTTCACTCTGTATTACTTGTTTATAAAGGGCTTCTGCCGTTGTCGGATCCATCTCTTCAAAGTACGCACGGTACTCATCTGCCCCCGGCCCGTTCTCTGCATAAACCACTTCCTCATAGAACTGCTCTTTAATACTCTGGAATTTAAGCTGATTGTCCTCAAATGTTTTTAAGCGTTCCACCTCTGCCTTTAACGCCTCGATCTGCTCAGAATATGTCGCATTGGTGTTCTGCGTCTGCTCTAACTGCGATTCCAGCTTGTGAATCTCTTCCACGGCTTCCTTGAGATTGCTGTAGCCGCCGTATTCCTGCTGACCGCCCGATCCTGCGGATTCTGACGGCAAAATTTTATTGACAAGCGGCACATCCTTTAATATCGGAGTCAATACATTTGACCCAAATCCGCCTACATCCATCTTAATCAGCAAGCCCAGAATACCCAGCCAGATTGCAATTATAAAAACAGTCACTACCACTACAGAAGCGTTTGTGCCGTCTATCTGCTCATCTAATTCCCGTTCTTGATCTTCAAGTTCTTTTGCCCGCTTTTTTGCTTCTTTTTTCTGGTTTTTCTGCTCTTTCTTTAACTGTTTTTGATTTTCTCTTAACTGTTTTAACTGCATTTCCGGTGCGTCAGGGCTTAAATTCTCATCCTTACGTGCCATGTCTAAACTCCTCCATTAATTTCTGACCTTGCAGCTTCTGGCCATGCGTATAGGTCGTTAACTCATCAATCGCCCTGCTTTCCGCAGCCTGCTCCTCTTTTAAGAAGTCTTGGAAGGCGTTTTCTTTGAGTTTCTCATGCGCTTTCCGCTCCTGCATTACTTCTTGGAGCGCAGCCCGCGCTTTCTCTACTGCGGCTGCCGCCTTATTGACTTCCTTTCGCTGTTCCCTGATAAATTCGTCCATTTGCAGGACTGCCATTTTGTTTTCACGGATTTTTCTTACGTCAATTAACTCCATACGGAGTTTCACGCCCTCCATCATATAGTAATCACGGCGTTTTTGCAGTTCACTCAGCTTTTGTTTCTCGGCTTCCAAGCGCATATTCGCTTCTGCAAACTCCTGTTTTGCCTTATCTTCAAGCTTTTCCTTAATATCAAGGATTCCCTGCATTTTATATCGGAAAACTGCCATTCGTCAATCCCTCTTTATTCCTGAAACAGATTCTCTAACAGTTCCACGGTTTCCTCAAAGGTAAACTTCTCGTCCGTGTCCTGCAAAAGATATTCATTTACATCATCAATTTTATTAATCGCCCTGTCAATGCTTGGGTTACTACCGCGTTTATATGCGCCGATATTAATTAAATCTTCCGCTTCATTATATGTTGCCATAATATTTTTGAGCTTGCCTGCCGCTGTTTTATGTTCCTTAGACGCTACCATCGACATACATCTTGAAATACTTTGTAGTACATCTACTGCGGGGTAATGGTTTCTGTTAGCTAACTTTCTTGTTAGCATAATATGCCCATCCAAAATACTTCTTGCGGTATCCGTAATCGGTTCATTAAAATCTTCACCTTCCACAAGTACCGTATAAAGTCCTGTAATAGAACCATGTTCTGCACAGCCGGCGCGCTCTAAGAGTTTTGGCATCTCCGAATAAACACTAGGCGGATAGCCACGTGTTACAGGCGGTTCGCCGCTGGCAAGACCTATTTCTCTTTGTGCCATTGAAAAACGGGTTAAAGAATCCATCATTAACAGTACATCTCTGCCTTGATCGCGGAAATATTCTGCAATAGCGGTTGCTGTCTTTGCCGCTCTGTTTCGTTCCAGCGCGGGTCTATCTGAGGTTGCAACCACAACAATAGAACGGCGCATACCCTCCTCACCTAAATCACGTTCAATAAATTCACGCACTTCCCTGCCGCGCTCGCCAATCAGCGCAATCACATTGATATCCGCCTTTGTATTCCTTGCAAACATCCCCATTAATGTTGATTTACCAACACCTGAACCTGCAAATATCCCAATACGCTGTCCTTTTCCTACAGTAATTAAACCATCTACCGCCTTTACACCAAGCGGAAGCACTTCACTGATAATCGTTCTGCTCATAGGGTCAGGCGGAGGTGCCTCCAACGGATAGCGCTTCGAAGTATGTGGATCAGGAACAAAGCCATCAATACATCTGCCAAGCCCATCAAGCGTTTTCCCCAGCAGACAATCGCCTACGGAAACGCTTAATGGATAATTCATATTTTCAACAATGCAGCCAGAACCAATGCCCTCTGTTTCCTCATAAGGCATCAGCAGCGTTTTGCGGTCTTTAAAGCCAACAACTTCTGCCATTATACCATGCTTTTTCTCTGCATCCGTATAAATCTGACACAAATCACCCATTTTAGCATCCGGTCCAACGGATTCAATGGTTAGTCCGACAACATTTTCTACTTTGCCAAGCTTTTTGAAGTAAGATTTATTTAATACCGTTAGATATTTGTCAAAGTCAATCCCTGTTTCCATCACTAGCCTCCATAGGACAGCAGCCGTAGTTCTTCATTCAATGCTTCTAGCTGCGTTCCTAAGCTACAGTCAAAGACACCGCTGCCGGTTTCAATCATACACTCATTTTTGGCAAGCGTTGCATCTTCAATCAATTCCACATCATCAAGAGAAATATTTGTGTTCTTGACAAGTTCTTTTTTCTGCATACTTGCAAATGGATAGTCCTCTTTAGACACATGAACAAGATAACCATTACTGCTTTCGATATTGCGCATAGTATTTTGTATCAGATAAACAATTAACTCACGCGAATTTCTAAGGCTGACATGGAAAATATGCTCATAAATTCCTGTCAAAGTATCAATAAATTTCGGTTCCAGTTCACTGAGTTTCTGCTCGTACTCGCTTTCAATTGCTGCAATCTGCTCATTTGCCTGCGCATATACCTGTTCGCGCTCACTTGCCACGCTGTCAAGCCCTTCTTGATGTCCCTGCTGAAATCCCTCCTGCTTGCCGATTTCAAGTCCTTCCTGATAGCCGATATCTTTCCCTTCTGCTATCGCCTGTTCTCTTGCCTGCTGAATCTCTGCAATGGCTTCCTCTTTCATTGCTTCAATCTGCGCCTGCGCTTCAGCAATTAATTCCTCATGTGGAAGAGTTTCAGGCTGATCTGGCTGAAACTGCGCCGAATTATAGTCCATATCCAGCGGCTCTTCCATTGCTTCTTGACCACCGCCGATTACATTCGCCTCACCGCGCATTAACTCCGATACCTGTACCGCATTAATTCCCTGCGTAAAGCCCTCCACAAATTCATCCGGCTCCTCGCCGCACTGTTCTGCAAGCTTCACAGCCATTTGTCTTAGTTTCAATTCTGCAAGTGCGTTCGTGTCAATCACTCTTGTATCGGCTGGGTCAACAATGACCCAGTTCGATTTTAATACACTACTCCTAGACAACTATCTCGTCACCTCCGCCTCTGGAAATAACAATCTCACCAGAATCCTCAAGTTTCCTGATAATATTAACAATTTTCTGCTGCGCTTCTTCTACATCCTTCATTCGAACAGGCCCCATAAATTCCATATCCTCTCGAATCATTTCAGCCAAACGCTTTGACATATTGCCAAAGATCGCATTTTGTACTTCCTCTGTAGAACCTTTGCAGGCAATCGCAAGGTCATTGTTATCCACATCTCTAAGCACACGCTGAATCGATCTGTCGTCGAGCAGAAGGATATCTTCGAATACGAACATTTTCTTCCTGATTTCGTCGGCAAGTTCCGGTTCTTCGACCTCGAGTGTTTCCATAATATGCTTCTCTGTTCCACGGTCTACTGTATTTAAGATTTCGACTACTGCATCTACGCCGCCGATAATCGTGTAATCCTGATTGACCAGCGAAGATAATTTTGATTCCAATACACGTTCTACTTCCTTAATAACATCAGGGCTTGTGCGATCCATTGTAGCGATACGTCTTGCAACATCCGCCTGTTTCTCAGGCGCCAGTGCGCTTAAAATTACCGCTGACTGTCCAGATGACAAATACGATAAAATCAATGCTATCGTTTGTGGGTGCTCGTCCTGTATAAAGTTTAATAATTGTGATGCATCAGTTTTCTTTACAAACTCGAATGGTTTTACTTGTAAAGATGCAGTTAGTTTACCGATAACATCCAGCGCCTTATCGGTGCCAAGCGCTTTTTCCAAAAGCTCTTTGGCATACCCGATACCACCCTCTGCTATGTACTGTTGTGCTAAACACACTTCATAAAACTCGTTAATTACTTTTTCCTTTATCTGGGGTGTGACACTTTTGGTATTTGCAATTTCCAGTGTCAAATCTTCAATCTCATCCTCTTTCAGATGCCGGAATATCATGGAAGACTTTTCGGGTCCGAGCGCAATCAGCAATATTGCCGCTTTCTGTATCCCCTTTAATTCTTCTTTCTCTGCCATTGTTGATTACCCCCAATCCTCGTCAAGCCAGTTCCTCAATAATGTAGCGACTGCTTCCGGATTTTCTTCTACAAAATTTTCTATCAGCTTTCTAGCCTCAGATTTCTGCTCTGTTTCAATGCTTTCAAGTTCCTGCTGGTTGGATTGCAGCAATTCCTCTACAGAAAGCTCCTCCTCCTCGATAACCTCTTTCTTTGTTCTAAGGCTCATCAATACAACAAATGCCAGCAGTCCAAGAATAATTACGATTAATACGATTTGGATGATATCTCTATATTGTACACTTGTCTTAATCGCATCAATAAACTGTACTTCCTCATATGCAAGAATTGTAATATTTTTTGATGGAATACCTGTTGCATTTGCAACGATACTAACCAAATCACTGTCTATTTCAAGCTTTGTCTTTGCGTTGTTTGCAAGTTTATATTCTTCCCATGAAACACCGTCTAAGAATCCCTGCAGCCTTACATCTTCTTCCCTTACCACCTTATACTTTACAGCCGATACCGATACAGAACTATTCGCATACTGTAATGTACCTACTGCATTTTTCTTAGTAATAATTTCCTCATTTGGAAGATAATCTGATTTTCTTTCATATTGGCTTGTGCTGCCGCCCGTCGATTCATCAATGTCATAATCTGTTTCTGAATTGGAATCGGTGCCCGGCACACCACCTACTCCGTCTGCTGCATTTGATCGAAATTCCTCGTCATGGGAAAGCAGTCCTTGATCATGTCCCTCTGGTGTGCTGTAATTATGCTGTTTTACTTCTGACTCATCAAAGTTCAATGAAGCATTCACTGCAACTTCAATCTGATTAAACTCATTTAATCCAAACAATACCTGACGCACTTCGTTTTTTAAGAAACTCTCTGCTTCCTGCTTGTGCATCAACATATTGTTCGCTTTCTCAATTGTAGAATAGCTTTCCGCTACTGGAAACCATATTTTGCCGCTTACATCTGTAATTGTAATATTATCTGTTGTAGGATTCCCCAGCCCTGTCGCAACAAATCTTGCGATTGCGTCTGCATTTTCCTCTGTAAAACTAACTTCTGGTTTCAAATCTAAATTAACACTTGCATAGGTTTCAAGGTTCTGTGCGATCAATGTTCCGTTATCATCTGGAATTGATAACGTTACATAAGCGTTTTCAACAGCATTCATCGTCTTTAAATGTTCTTCCATTCGAGATTCCATATAGAATTTATACCGTTTCTGTTTGTCTGCCTCTGTCGTTGAAAAGCTTCCGCTTAACACATCATCTAATGTGTATGCCGCTGTTGGTATATTATTCGCACCAAGGAGCAAATTTGCATCGCCCTCCTGCGATTTTAGCACCGAAAAATTCAGCCCGTCATTTGTCATTTCATATTCTATGTTCTGACCGTCAAGTAAATCTCTGACCTGCGCTGCTTCCTTTGTCGATTCACAAGTAGCTAGTGCTACATACTGTTTTCTTGTTAATACCGCTACCAATATACCAATTGCTAACAGTATTGTTACTCCAATTCCAATGATAATGGTTTTCTGTTTTGGCTGAAATTTATTCCACCATTCCTGAAACCGCTCTAATAGCTTTTTCCCAAAATCTGTTACCTTGTCAACCATCTCAAGCACTCCTTCTCACAAATAATCCTCCGGCGAAATCCGTTTGCCGGCACGCAACTCTTATACTCCAATATAATAATCCAATATTCCCCTTATTGCTATGAAAGCGATTAAATCTGAATCTGCATAATCTCCCTGTATGCTTCCAGAAGCTTATCACGCATTCCAATCACATAAGACATCGCAGTGCTGGCTTTTCCAGCCGCAATCGTCAGGTCATGTGTGTTCTCAGAAAGTCCCATTGACCATTTTAATATTTCGTTTTCCTTATTTGATGCCAGTTCATTAGCTTCATTAATATTGCTTACCGCTGCATTAAAGATAGAACCGAACAGATTTCCTTCTCCTTCTTCGCCTGCTGCCTTCGTTCCTCCATACAAATTGTTTAGGCTGTCCTTAATGGCATCGGAACTTACGTTATAAAAACGGTCGATGTCATTTGTCGCTGTTATCGTAGTCATAATTTTATACCCCCTTAACTCTTTTTCTTCCCCTTATAGAAAATAATAAACTTTTAATTACTTAATCCTTCCAAACCTTTTAGTGCCATTGCTTTTACTGCTTCAAACGCTGCCTGGTTTGCATCGTAGCCGCGGCTTGCGTCAATCATATTGGTCATTTCTGTAACAACATTGACATTCGGACCATGTACATATCCATTCTCATCAGCATCTGGATGTTCCGGATCATATGCAAGCACTTCTGGTGTCCAAGTATCCTCATAAACACCACCAACCTTAACACCTGTGCCCGGGCTTGTCAGTTTCGCGCTGTTGGTGCAACCAATCGGTCTTCCTGACAAATTGCTGAACGCCGTATCTAACATATGTGAAAACCTTCTGTTTTTAGTATCTGTCTTTTCCTGAAATGTTACAACCTTCCTTACATACGGTGTTCCGTCCTCTGTTCTTGTTGTATTAGCATTCGCCATATTCTGTGTAATAATATCCATGCGGTAGCGTTCTGCGGACATACCAGAAGCAGCGATATCAAACGCGGTAAATACTCCCATTCTTTATCCTCCTTTTTTTCCTTACAAGTCAAAACTTACTGCATTGCTGCACGCATTGACGCGAAATCAGAATTTATCAAATCCATTAAAGCATTATATTTTGTCTGCACTTCCGCCAAAATGGCATTTTCATTGTTAATATCTACGTTGTTGCCATCATAACGATATGATAATTCTTCATAGTCCGTGTAGGTTTTCGGTGTTAGCGCTTCCAAATCCAAATTCTTAACTCTTGCATCCACTGTGTCCTGTGAAGCGCGTGCAAATGCGTGCTTTAACTCTGTTTCAAAACGGATATCTTTTCTCTTATAACCGGGTGTGTTTACATTGGCCATATTGTTTAAAATAACTTCTGACCGCATAGCTGTTGCGTCCATTGTCTTTTGCATGACATTCACGTAATTAAATACACCTGTATTAAACATCTTTTCTACTCCTCCTATTTTTTGTAAACCTCTATTCAATTTACATAATATGTTTCGGTTTCTTATTCTATTATAGTTTATTTTCAGAATATTTCAAGTATTATTTTTGTTATTTCTGTAATATTATGTTAATTTTTTACTTTTTGTTATGTAAATTGTCTTTTCACGGAGCGAAACTTTGCAAAAAACAAAGGAAAAGAGCCTATTGCGCGATGCAAAAGACCCTTTTTAGTAATTTTTGTATAATATTTATTTTTTTTATATTTTTGCTATTATTCGTAAAATTTATATTATACTCACAAGCGATTAGATTTTCCTTTCTGCACAACACGTATTGCCCGCTTATGCAATATGGGCTGTGCAGAAATTGGAAAATCTTAGCGGTCGTTAGTATATTTACTGCCCTGCTTTTGTAAAACATTCACGAAACATTCACTATTTACTATCTCACTTCTGCAAAATTTTCATTATCTACCATTTTATTTATTTATCTGGCGCTTCAGTGAATCGACTTCCTCGAATACAACATCATTTAATACCTTAATATAGGTTCCTTTCATGCCGGAAGAACGCGACTCAATAACACCCGCACTCTCAAACTTGCGCAGTGCATTTACAATAACACTGCGCGTAATACCTACTCTATCCGCAATCTTGCTTGCCACAAGAATGCCCTCTGTGCCGTTTAACTCATCAAAAATATGCGTAATCGCTTCCATCTCCGAAAACGACAGCGTTGATATCGCAGATTTCACCACAGCAACTTTGCGGCTCTCCTCCGCACTCTCCTCACTGACTGCGCGCAGCATTTCCAGACCGACAACGGTACTTCCATATTCGCATAGGATAATATCGTCAATATCATACTGCTCATTACATTTGTATATAAATAAGGTACCCAATCGTTCCGCAGCAATATTAATCGGTGTAATAATCGCTTGAAACTTGCGGATATCTTCACTTTCAAATCCCAGTGTGGCAAGGTTGACGTTTTCCTTGGTGGATAGCACACCCAACAGACGTTCGTTAAGCATGGGGTCTATAAAACCACCGACGTTTGATTCAACCAGTTCATTAAGCTGATCAACGCCCTCATAATTCCCTACGCCCAAAACTTTGCCCTTTTTGCTGATAACCAGCACATTTGAATTCACAATATCACGAATCACCTTACAAATATCGTTGAAAATCACTTTGCTGGAATTGCTATTGTGCAAAAGTTTCCCTATTTTTCTCGTCTTGTCCAACAATTGTACACTACCCATAGCAAACCTCCATGTTTACAATAAATTCACAAAAAATTCCATCTCTAATGGGCATTTTAACACACAATTGTCTAATTTTCAATATATAAATTATTTACGCTTCCTGCTTTTGTTTTAACGGCACAACGTTGCCGCACTCTTCATTGGCGCATACAAGCTTATTTCCTTTTATTAATAAGATACCGCCGCATTCCGGACACTTTTCTTTTGACGGCCTTTGCCATACCATAAAGTCACATTCTGGTATCGCCTCGCAGCCGTAATATCTTCTGCCTTTCTTCGTTTTGCGCACCACAATCTCCTTGCCGCATTTCGGGCAGGCTACACCGATTTTTTCAAAATACGGCTTAGTGCTGCGACATTCCGGAAATCCGGGACACGCCAGAAATTTTCCGTGTGGGCCGTATTTAATTACCATATTTCTGCCACAGACTTCACATATTTCCTCTGATACCTCATCTGCAATCTTTACTTCCTCAAGTTCCTGTTCTGCCTTTTTTACCGCTTCATCTAAATCAGGATAGAAATTGGAAACTACTGTTTTCCAATGAACGCTTCCCTCCTCCACTTTGTCAAGCAGTGCTTCCATATTAGCAGTGAAATTTACATCCACAATAGTTGGAAATGCGTCTTTCATCATATTATTAACAACTTCACCGAGTTCAGATATATAGAGATTTTTATCCTCCTTAACCACATAACGCCGCGCTAAAATCGTTGTAATTGTCGGTGCATACGTACTTGGACGCCCAATGCCAAGTTCCTCTAGTGCACGCACCAGCGACGCTTCGGTATAATGCGCAGGCGGCTGCGTAAAATGCTGCTTCGGATCTAGTTTCTCAAGTGTAAGTTCAGATTCCTTTGTAATCTCCTTTACCAGCATATTCGCCTCGGATTTGTCGTCCTCGTCATCACGATACACACTCATAAAACCGTCAAAGGCTACTTTGGAAGCGGCAACGGTAAAACGGTGTCCGTTAGCATCAATTTTTACAGATGTCGTATTATATTTTGCACTGGTCATTCTGCTTGCTGTAAAACGTTTCCAAATAAGCTGATACAATCTATACTGGTCACGGCTCAGTGATTCCTTAATTGCTGCCGGTGTATTATTAATATCTGTCGGGCGTATTGCCTCATGTGCATCCTGAATTTTCTGTTCTTTTTTCTTCTCTGTAGTTTCTGCTGCTGCATATTCCGCACCATAGTTTTTCGTAATATACTCTTTTGCAGCAACAACAGCTTCATCAGAAACTCTTGTGGAATCGGTTCTTAAATACGTAATAATACCTACTGTTCCCTGTCCTTTGAGTTCTATACCTTCATAAAGCTGCTGCGCTAAGCGCATCGTTTTTTGTGTTGAGAAATTTAATACCTTGCTTGCTTCCTGCTGCAGCGTTGACGTTATAAATGGAAGTGGTGCTTTCTTAGTGCGCTCGCCTTTTTTAATATCCGCCACTGCAAAGGTTGCATTTTCTAATTCCTTTAAAATAGTGTCCATCTCTTTCTGTGAGGAGATTTCTGCCTTGCCTGCACCGTCCACCTTACCATAGTATTTTGCATTCAGCGGCTTTTTCTCGCCTTTTACATTTAACTGCGCATCCAGCGTCCAATATTCTTCAGGTATAAATGCGTTGATTTCTTCCTCTCTGTCACAAATAATCCGAAGGGCAACGGATTGCACCCGTCCTGCGCTAAGCCCGCGCTTGATTTTCGCCCACAAAAGCGGGGAAATCCGATAACCCACCATACGGTCAAGCATTCTTCTTGCCTGCTGTGCATCCACAAGGCTCATATCAATTTCTCTTGGTTTTTTTAGTGACTCTTTTACTGCATTCTTTGTAATTTCATTAAAGGTAATGCGATAGACCTTTTTGTCCTCCAATTTTAAAGCCGCGTAAAGATGCCATGAAATCGCCTCCCCTTCGCGGTCAGGGTCAGTCGCAAGATAAATTTTATCCGCTTTCTTTACTTCCTTACGCAGCTTCGCTAAAATATCGCCCTTGCCGCGGATTGTAATATACTTCGGCTCATAATCATTTTCTGCATTAAATCCAAGCTGGCTCTTAGGCATATCACGCACATGGCCGTTGCTTGCCATTACCTCATAATTCGCTCCGAGAAATTTTTTAATGGTCTTTACCTTCGCCGGAGATTCCACTATTACCAAATACTTTGCCATACTGTTACCCCTTATCGTTATATTATGGCTATCCAGCATGTATATTATGCTTTTGCCAACTGCATTATGAAAAAATTGTATAAAACTAAACTATAATGACATAGTTTGTCTATTTTTTCACAATCCAAAGTATTTTGTGTTACTGAATAGCGTACTTTCGTCTTGCCGTAGCAGACGGCAGAACAGTTTCGTATAAATTATACAATACTTTTGATTCCCTTTTTGCTGTCCTTTATACTTTCAATTTCCCACTATAACCTAAATTATTAACAGATGCAAGTAAAATTTGAGAATTTTTGTGTATGTTGTTAATTTTGAGCAATTTGTGCATTTTTAAAAGAGCAATTTTGATTGTGCAGGGACTAATTGATACCCTCCATTTGTCCTAACAGCGACTTTTTTTAATTCCAATTCCAGAAAGCCTTGGCATATCTTGGAAGTATTTTCACAGCAGCCATTTTCCCGCAGCAATGATATAATTACGTCCTGCGAAATCGGAAGCGGCTCTAGTACTTTATAGATTTCCTGCGCTGTCTGTGACAGTGCAATCTGCGGCTGGTGCTCCTGTTCCTTTAAAGCCATATTCCAGCCCATATCATTTATGATATCCTCAGCAGACATTACTGCACCTGCACCTTGGCGCAGCAAACGATTACAGCCTACACTTAGCCCATCGGTGCATCTTCCTGGCACAGCATAAACCTCCCTGCCTTGTTCCAATGCCATATCCACCGTGATAAATGTGCCGCTTTTTTCCCTTGCTTCTACTACCAGTACAATATCCGAAAGCGCACTAATTATGCGGTTTCTTGGTGGGAATAATGCCGATCTTGGTTCCATCGCTGGTGGATACTCTGACAGCACGCCGCCTTTTTCCACGAGTTTCTCATATAATCGAGCATTGGAAGCAGGATAAATTACATCCACACCACAGCCAAGCACACCGTACGATTTCCCTCCGGCGCTCAATGCTGCGCGCTGACTGATTCCATCAATTCCCATAGCCATGCCGCTGATAACGGCAATCCCCTTTAACGCCAATCCTGCCGCAATGCTCTCTGCCATGCATCTTCCGTATTCGCTGCATTTGCGTGCGCCAATCATTGCCACCGCTGGACGTTTTTTGTCAGGCAGTTCTCCCTTATAGAAAATACCAAATGGCGGATCGGGAATGGATTTTAGTTTGTGCGGAAAGTCCGATGCATTGTAATAGGTATATTTAATTCCAAGGTTCTCCTGTTTTTCCCATATCGACTGCGGCGTTTGATGCTGCGCAAGCTGTTTTTGCTTGTATTCTTTTAATTTTTCGTATTCTTTTATTCCTATTAGTGCGATTATGCTGTTCTTAGCTGAACTGTCAATCATATTGTAGATTTCCTCTGTAGAACCGATTGTCTGTAATAGCAGATGCTTTGTTTTCCGATGAAACCAGAATAAGCTGTCAAGCCAGCAAGCGTATATTTTCTCTTTATCTATTGTCATATTTTGAGTATTTCCTCTCTTATTTTTGCGAAAATTATATTACTTATTTTTTATGCATCTATTTATTTTCTTGTACTATAATTTTGATTTGTATTTTGCTTTTTTGTAGATTTTATAACGTAATCGCAAAAAATAGTCCATAATTTATATATTTTTTTAAATGTAAATATGGAATGTCTATTTTTGCTCTTTTTTTACCTTATTCGACAGATTATATAAAATAATTACTATATTTTTCTTCTATATTTTATAGATTATTTTATTTATTAGATATTTTTGTATTATTTTGTGCAAAACTTGCACATTTTTAAATTTAATTTGCTTTATAAAATTTCTTCTATTATAACAGTTCAGATAACCCCAAAACGATTATCTCCTATTACTTTGAATCTGCACGCTGTCACTGTTACCTATGGAGTTCATTGAATCCGATAAGTGATTTCCTCCTATTACTTTAAATCTGCATACTGTCACTGTTGCCTATGGAGTTCATATAATCTGATAAACATTTTTCTCCTATTACTTTGAATCTACACACTGTCAATGCCAGCTATGAAATTCAAATAATCTGCTTAACAATTCCCTTTAATTACCCTTGTGCTAACATATCACTGATCCGATAACAAACGGCTTCGCTAAGATGCGCTGTACTAATTGCATCTGCCCCCTCCAAATCGGCAATGGTTCTTGCTACTTTTATGATTTTATGGTATGCACGTGCCGATAAATTCATTACTGTAAACACTTGTTCCATCATTTCCTGCTCTTTTGTGCCAAGGGCACAGTATTGTTTGATTTCTGCTGCCCCTAGTTCTGCATTAAAGTGGAATTTTGACCCTTGATAACGCATCTTCTGACGTTCTCTTGCCTCCATAACACGTGCACGGATATTATAGCTGCTTTCATTTTTTACATTAGCACTAAGCTGGCGGATGCCGACACGGGGTGCTTCAATCATAATATCGATCCGATCCAGAATCGGACCGGAAATCCTTGCTAAATAACGTTTCACTTCGCCTTCCGAACAGTTGCATTTCGTTCTATCGGGATAATAGCCGCAGGGACAAGGGTTCATTGCTGCCACCAGCATAAAATCCGCCGGATAAACAAAACTGCCATATGTACGAGCAATATGAATTTTCCTATCCTCTAAAGGCTGGCGCATAATTTCAAGCACATCTCTGCGAAATTCTGGCAGCTCGTCCATAAACAGCACACCACGGTGCGCTAGAGAAATCACACCTGGCTTGGGTATGCGTCCTCCTCCGGCAAGCGCCTGCTCTGATATCGTATGATGTGGGTCAAGAAACGGGCGCTTGGTAATCAATGCCCGATCGTTGTCCAATTTGCCAGCAATACTGTATATTGTCGATACTTCCAGCCCCTCCTCCTTTGTCAATTCTGGCATAATGGTGGGAATCCGCTTGGCTATCATCGTTTTCCCCGAGCCGGGCGGGCCTGCCATTAACATATGATGAAATCCGGCAGCAGCGACTTCAACTGCTCTTTTTACGGTTTCTTGTCCATTAATATCAGCAAAATCAACCTCCTGTACTTCCCCGTCTAACGGTTCTACACATGTTAACTCGGCTGGGGCTATCATTTGTGCCTTTTCTTCTTCCTCTTTTCTAAGATATTGTATGGTTTCCTGTAAATCAGAAACGCCTATAATCTCGATATGGTCAATTATCGCACCCTCTTTGACATTAGCATGCGGTACGATACATCTCTTTATATTTTCCAATTTTGCTCTTTGCACTATGGGGAGCACACCCTTCACCGTTTTCACCGTACCGTCAAGCCCCAACTCACCAATAATTAAGGTATTTTCCACGTTTTTTTCAGGGATATATCCTAGAGAAATCAGAACGCCAACTGCTATTGGGAGGTCATAGGAAGCACCTTCCTTGCGCATCTGTGCTGGTGATATACTAACCGTAATACGCATAGCTGGTATCTCAATTCTAGCATTTTTTAAAGCCACCCTGACGCGTTCTCTTGCCTCCCGAACCTCGTTGCTCAACTGCCCTACCATTTCAAAACCAGGCATTCCTTTTGACGAATCTACCTCGACTGCGGCAAGCCTGCTGTCAATTCCGCAGACAGCACCTGTAATGACTCTGCTGTACATAATATTGTTATCCTCCGTTTTTGTCAATAAAATACGGCTTAGATAAAGCCATTAACGGATTTATACCACAGAGTTTTCTTTTTGACAAGGATTTTGAGAAAAAAAGCGTTTGAAATGTAAAAATTAATACAATTTTGTTTCCTCAAGACCTACTTTTAATTTCCCAAGCGCTTTTTTTTCGATGCGCGAAACATAGCTTCTTGATATGCCAAGCAGCTTTCCAATATCTCTTTGGGTCATCTCACTATCGCCGCTGCCTCCCCCCAACACACCATAACGAAGTTTAATAATTTGCTGTTCCCTACTGTCGAGTTTTTCATTGATAAGATGAGATAGACATCTGATTTTTGCTGCGGTATCCATATCTTCCACGATATCGCCTTGTTCCTGCACGCAAATATCAAGCAGATTGATTTCATTCCCCTCTTTATCGGTTCCTATTGGCTCATAAAGCGAAATTTCCCTTGTTATTTTTTTCCGCGTGCGAAACATCATCAGCAGTTCATTGTCTATACATCTGGCTGCATAAGTGGCAAGTCTGCTGCCTTTTTCTGCTTTAAAGGTATTGACTGCCTTAATTAACCCAATTGTGCCTATGGATATCAAATCCTCCATATCCTCGCCGCAGCCAACATATTTCTTGGCTACATGGGCTACAAGGCGCAGGTTTCTTTCTATAAGGATTTGGTGCGCCCTATGGGCAGCTTCTTTGTCTTCACCGTGCATTATCTCCAGATAACCGGCTTCTTCCTCCATTGATAAAGGTTGCTCAAAGGTTTTCAAGGAACGCCCCCGGGACTTATTTCTAATATTGTATGTGAAAATGGCATTTTCTGTGCCTATCCACATTGGAGAAAGTATTTGCGTACCTACAAAGACAGGCAAATAAGCATTTGCGAACAAAAATCGTAATTTCCTATTATAAAAATAAAGGAGCTGTCGGGAAATAATGTGGTATGTCCAATATATTGTCTTAATTATTAACATAAGCAGCAATATATTATGGGCAAATTACATTATCCGACAACCCCCTAGATTTAGGAACTGTCAAGAAATAACTTGTTAATTTTATGGCATATAAACGATGCATTATTTATTGACAATTCCTTATGATGAATGAAGAAAATCAGCTAGAATCACATTGCTGACATCCATGCCAGCATCGGTTAGCTGGATGGATTCTTTTGTTTGGGTCAGCATCTTTTGCGCTGTCCATTTATCTAAGATAGGTTTATAGATGGTTTCGATGTCTTGATGAAATGTATCAAAAAATTCCTGCTTGGAAATGCCGCTGGTCATGCGCAGACCTAAAAATATAAATTCTTCCATCTGATCGTTTATGGTGAGCTGTTCAATATTTTCGTGTACAGGATTTGTTAGATATTGTGTAAAATTTGTGGTATTATTCCAGCGTTTACCAGCAACAGTGGAGGATGCACCTAATCCGAACCCGATAAAATCCGCAGTGTGATAAATCCCTCTCTGCCAATAGATTTTATTGTGGCGGCACTCATAGCCTGTTTCTGCATAGTTGGAAATTTCATAGCGGTGATAGCCACACTCTGCTAATATATGTTTCGTCTGCTGATATATTTGACGGTCTTCGTCCTCACTGGGAAGCGGAGGATATGCTTCCTGCTGTTGATAAAGCGGCGTTCCTTCTTCAATCATTAGACTATATGCGGAAATATGCTCTGGTGACAGTTGTGTCACTTTTTTAAGCGTGTCGCTCCATGTAGCAAGGGTCTGACCGGGAAGGGCAGATATCAGATCAATATTAATATTGGTAAAGCCTACCACCCTTGCCCATTGATAGGTCTGTAAAAAATCTTGGTAAGTGTGAATGCGCCCTAGCATTTTTAATTCTTGATTATTTGCAGACTGCACTCCAATACTAAGACGGTTGACACCAGCACTGCGCAGCGCAGCCAATTTTTGCCGTGTTGCAGTGCCAGGGTTTGTTTCTACAGTAATTTCTGTATTTTTTGCAAAAGAAAAATATTCGTACAATACTGCAATGCATTCTGCCAACTGCGCAGCGTCTAAGATTGACGGCGTGCCGCCGCCAAAGAAAATGGTTTCTGCTGTATAGTCTTTATATTGCGGCGCTTCTTGTTTGATTTCAGTTTTAAGTGCTTCTATATATCTTTGCTGCTGCTCTTTTGTTGCTGGTGCGGATAAAAAGTCGCAGTAATTGCACTTTTGCACACAAAAAGGGATGTGGATGTAAATGCCTAATGTTTTCAAACTTTTTACTGCTCCTTTCCAATATACAGACAAGTAGTGAAAGTTTTGTCAATTTTTTCACGCCTATAGTAACAGTTCAGATAACCCATTGAACTGTTACGTATCCAGCCATTAGAAATCGC
>CBCOYO010000048.1:0-23341 GCA_965114465.1 uncultured Lachnospiraceae bacterium | reverse complement strand
TTGGAAATCGCTTCGCGATGGGCTGGATACCTCCAACCACTACATTTTATTACAGTCAGCGCAGTAAATGCGCAGACCTACCTGAACTATTACAAAAACTATACTTTACATTATTGTACTAAATATTTTCTACTGCATTCCTATCTCACAAATTTAAGCAATACAACAGAATCATTATTTTTAAGGAATCAAACCAACTGCCTATTTTTCTAAAATCTCTATCCAATCCTCCTCCCATCTATCCATACTAAGCAGATTATATGCTTTTCCATTTACAGCAATTTTCTGGCATGTTATAATATGTGGTGCTCTTTTTTGTATCTCCGCTAGTGCTTCTGCACAGGTCTTAGGACAATCAGGCAAATCTGTCAAAACTTTATTTTCAAACCCCCGATACTTCTTCCCAGTGAACTTATTCATCTTACCCACCATTTTTGTATCTTGTTGGGTTATAACAAACAAATTATGCAGATATCCATCATTCCCTGGAATCTCATCAGAATAAAAAGCAGCAACAATATCATTAAGTTTTCGCAAATAACAGCTCTTTGTAGGCCATATTGATAAAAAGTAATGATCTGTAATAATAAATACAACTTTCTTCCAACTCTGACCACCAATCATAACTGCATTTTGACTCATCAACTCTTTGTCTGCTTCCTGAAGTTCCTCTACACTGTACCCAGTTTCTTCTTGGTAATATTCCATATAATTCTCAACCATCTTTCCACGAATTATTTTACCAATCAAATAGAAAATGGCTCCGACCCCAACCAATATTCCCAAAAACATCATGCCGACATAGATATCGAAAATAGCCATCACAGCTCCCAGAATCAATCCAAGGAACATAATTACAATCCCACTAGAGTACCAAAATAATCCCTTACTCCCCTCCGTCCTATATGCCTTCAACAAGCTGCCATACTTTGCTGTCTTTTTTCGTAAGCTTTTATCTAACTCCATTCTCATAAGCTTTTCCCCCTTCTATTTCCTCTGTTATTTACTAATAATATTAACCCGCGCCTCATCCAGCACACGCAAATTACTAATTGGATTCCCCTTACAGTTCACCTGCTGCAAACAAGGCAACGTAGATAAAACGTGCATATCCGTCACATAATTATCAGAAAAGTCAATCTCCTCCAATTTCGCAAGCCCTGCTGCAAAATCCAGTTCCTTAAGTTTATTATCTGCGACATCCAGCCTTTTCAGATTTGGAAAATGTGTTAAAAAATTAATATGATCTACTAAATACACATCATCCCAATCCACATTTACAATCCCATAGCCACCGGATATCTTCACATTCTCATACAATTTAATACCTGCCAATTCCAATGATTCCAGGGAAGGATTATCGACAATCTTGTCAAAATCAATCTCGCATTCCATACCGCTGATATTCAGTTTCTTTAGATTCGGTAGCGAAAAAATCCCTGAGATATCCTCATAAGTTACAATACCACCTAAATCCAATTCTTCTAATGCAGCAAGACGGCTTACATAATTTAAAGACTTATCATCTGTATAGGAAGTGCATTCCAACTTCCGCAGCCGAGAAAGACCTGATAAATCCAAATCTGACGCAAATGTACAACTATGTAAAACCAATGCCTCAAGATTTGTCAGTTTTGGAAGGAAAGTACAAGAATCAAAACCCTCCAACGTAAGATTCTGTAATTTTGACAGTTGAGCAAGCGAAGGTTCTGGACAATTGTAGGGCTTGTCAAGCGTAAGTTCTCGCAGTTCCAGAAGTTTATTTACACTGCTCATATCTGTCAGTTCATCACAGTTTACAATTGACAAATGTTCCAGCTTTTGCAATGCTTCAATTCCATTCAAATCAAGAAATTCCCCATCTTTTAGTTCCAAACTTTTTAACTGCGGCATTCTTTTAAGAAAATCAAGCGATTTTAAATATTCTGATTCAATGGATAGCGCTTCTAACGTTCCGCCAGAAGCTAGTACAGAAAAATCATAAATATTATCTGCATTCGTAAGCGTAAGCGACTTTAATTGTTTTAAAGAAACCAGCGCGTCCACATCACTTAAATTATTCGCATTTATAGAAAGCTGTTCTACATTAGAAAAAAGTTCAAGTCCCTCCAACTGCTCAATTTCATTTCTTACATAAAGTTCACGGATAGTAGCACAATTGTCAAATGCCTCTGCTTCCTTTTTAAAAGTTTCAAAATATGCGGAAACACTTTCTAGTTGCAGCCCCTTTAAATTACAGCTTGAAAGGCGATTTCTAGTATCCAATTTTTTCAATCCTTTAAAACGGTACAAATCTTTATACCCACTTTCCGTATCACGCGGAAAGGTAAGCCATTTTAACTCTGCTTCTGGATTCTCTAACGGATTTTCAAAACTAATTCCCAAATAGCTGTAATCCAAATCACTTTTATCTGAAATCCACTGAATTTTAGCAAGATCTTGCTCTGTTATACTTTCTGCATCCTTGTCAAATACAATACACACCATCTGCCCCAGCATACCAGAAATCTCATCCTCCTCGGTCTGACTCTCTCCTGCATTCGTATCTACAGTTATATTAGGAACGGTATATGGCGCTGTATTTTTTGCTGTATCTTTTTCCTTTACCTGTGTCTTACGATAATCTATCAACCCTATAATTCCCACAAGTACTACAGCAGCAATAATTACTATAATACACCTTATTTTTGTATCAGGCACTGGTGGAGTTGCTTGTTCCGGCAATGGTTGCCAATTTGGAATCCTAGGAGAACTTTCTCTTTCCTGATCCACATTAATAACAAACTCACTACCGCAATACTCACATTTGACAACCCTTGTATTTCCTTCTGGCAATGTCAGCATAGCACCACAGCTTGGACATTTTGTTTCTTCAAGTCTTACAAGATAACTCAATACTGCTCCTCCTCTCGCTTTTCGTTTGGTAATCAAAGCCTTTTTTCTATTTTTCTCCTTTGTGCTCTATCCCCAAATTATACGGGCAAATATCTCTGCACAAATGGCACGATATCTCCCAATTTTTCGTTTCTTCATTATCCCCAAAGGCATAATCCCAACACTTCTGCTGCTGTAAGTGGGATTCCTGTAACGCATTCACGGGACAAACCTCCACGCATAAATTGCAATGATTGCAAATATTTTCCTGTACACAATCCGATTCCAGTTCCAATTCTGTTAGAACAGCTCCCAGCCATACCATACTTCCAAACTCCGGCGTAATTAACAGCGAATGTCTGCCTATAGTTCCAAGCCCCGCTGCCTGCGCTGCATGTTTCTGCGAAATAATAGAGCGCCACCGCTCAGTATGCTTATCCCATTGACTTTCATTTGTAGGTATTGGAACAGCTACTATATGATGTTTGTCCATTTCAATACAAAAATCCAACGCAATTGCATCTAATTTTGCTGTTATGGAGTTTCTTACTCTTGTATATGGCACTGCCGTTTTGCAAGCCAAAGTCCCTGCCGGGAAACGACAGGCAAATGAAATTACAGATTTACAGGTGGGCAGCACATCCAATGGATGATATCCTTTGGGCGCATCTGCAAAACGGTCAATATTTGCAATTCCGCATAAATCAGCGCCTAGAGAAAACATAATTTTTTTAACTTGCTCACGATCCATACTCCCCTCCATGCCGCCTTACTAAATTCCTTTCTCCTCGATATCACCCACAGGCTTTTCAAGCCCCTCAATTACAATCCCATTTTTCTGTGCATAATCCCACAGTGCAGCATGAATTGCCTCCTCTGCCAAAAGGGAACAGTGCACTTTCACTGGCGGAAGTCCGTCTAATGCTTCCATTACTGCTTTATTGGTTACTTGCAGTGCCTCCTGTACTGTTTTTCCTTTTACAAGCTCTGTCGCCATACTGCTTGTTGCAACTGCTGCACCGCATCCAAAGGTCTTAAACTTCGCCTCCTGAATAATGCCATTATCATCAATATCCAAATATATCCGCATAATATCGCCGCACTTGGCATTTCCCACAGTTCCCACACCGCTGGGATTCTCCAGTTCCCCGACATTGCGCGGATTATTAAAATGCTCCATTACTTTTTCGCTATACATTTTCTTACCCTTTCCAACTACTATCATTGATACTGCTTAACTGTTAAAATTTCCGAATAACCGGACTACATAACACCAGCCATCTATGTTTAACCAGTGCCGTACGGTAAATTCTGGTGTTATGCAGTATAGCACGAATCTACCTCACGCTAATTATACTCACGAACAATTAGATTTTCCTTTCTGCACAGTACGTACTGCTCACTTATGCAATATGTACTGTGCAGAAATTGGAAAATCTTAACGGTCGTTAGTATAACTCACAACACTTTTTGCTCTTGCTTTACAAAATCTTCATACAATGGCGACATATCCCGCAGCTTTTTCACAATCTCTTTTAACTGCTCCACTGTAAAATCAATTTCTTCCTTTGTAGTTTCTGCGGATAATGTCAAGCGCAGCGAACCGTGCGCAATTTCATGCGGAAGCCCGATTGCCAACAGCACGTGTGACGGGTCAAGCGATCCCGAAGTGCAGGCAGAGCCCGACGAAGCACAAATTCCCTTTTGATCAAGCAAAATCAGCAGTGATTCCCCTTCAATAAATCGAAAACAAAAATGTGCATTCCCCGGAAGTCTGTTCACCGCATCACCGTTTAAACGACTGTAGGGAATCTCTTTTAAAACCCGCTGAATTAAATAATCCCTTAATGCGATTTCCTTTTCTGCATTTTCCGCCATTTTTTGAACTGCTGCCTTTGCGGCTGCACCAAAGCCTACAATTCCCGGCGTATTATGCGTACCTGCTCTACGTCCGCGTTCCTGTGCACCACCGTGCAGATATGCGCCAATGCGAACATTTTTTCGTATATATAGCAAGCCTACTCCTTTCGGCGCATACAATTTATGCCCGCTGGCACTCAATAAATCAATATTCATCTCGTCCACATTTATTGGAATATGCCCGTATGCCTGCACCGCATCCGTGTGAAATAATATCCCATGTTTTCTTGCCAGCGCTCCAATCTCCTGAATCGGCTGAATTGTTCCGATCTCGTTATTCGCTGCCATAATACTAATTAAAATCGTATCTGGCCGGATTGCCTGTTCTAGCTCGTCCAGCTTAACCCTTCCATATTCGTCTACCTGAATATATGTAACTTCAAACCCCTGTTTCTCCAAATATTGACAGGTATGCAGCACTGCATGATGTTCTATTACAGAAGTAATGATATGCTTCCCCTTATTTTGATACGCTTCAGCAACCGCTTTGATAGCCCAGTTATCTGCCTCGCTGCCCCCTGCTGTAAAATAAATTTCCTTTGCATCTGCGCCAATTAAATCCGCTGTCTTATGCCGCGCCTCATCGACTGCTTTCATGCTTTTTCCCGCAAAACTATATATTGCCGAGGGATTGGCATACTGTTCGCAGAAAAATGGTTTTATTGCCGCAAATACTTCCTCTGACACTTTCGTAGTCGCCGCATTATCTAAATATATCATCGTTTTCCTCCATTATTGTTTTTATAAATAATGTTTCTATAAAAGCCTTATATTACGTAATTGTCTGCCACTTTCTCCTGCTCGATTTCCAGCAAATCCTGCAAAGTAGTGTTATCCACCACATTGTTTACTGCATCATAAACGCGCCGGTAAACCTCAATGGTTGCACATTTTCCACTGCGTTCACATGGAAGAGCGTTCTCGGATAAACATTCCACCGGCGCAAGCGAACCTTCTGTTAACCGCAGAATCATGCCGACCGTATACTCCTTAGGAGGTTTCACCAATTGATAACCGCCTTGAGCGCCGCGCGTGCTCCGCACATAACCTGCTTTATTTAAAACAGCAATAATCTGCTCCATATATTTTTCAGAAATCTCCTGCCGCACCGCAATATCCTTTAATTTCACCGTTTTTTTTTGATGATTTGCCAAATCTATCATAATCCGCAATGCATAGCGGCCTTTTGTCGAAATTATCATTAAGCACCTCCCTCTGAAAATCTGGCTATGTCGAATTTGCTTTATTGGAATCATTATTGCGAACTTGTTTCGCAATTACCAATGAAAACTGCAAATATACTACATAATGCCAGAATTTACCGTAATGCACTGATTAAACGTATATAGCTGGCATTATGTAGTCAGGTTACTCGGAAATTTTAACTGTTAAGAAGTATAAATTACCTTTATAAATTCTAAAAAACCGTTTCAACAACCGTTGTTTTATCCTATATATCATATATATCATTTAATCCCTATTGTGTCAATAGGCTTTGTATGTTTTCGTATAGCTTGAGTTACAATTGATGCACACAAAACGCTAAAGTAAAAAAGCGAAAGCTTTTAGCATTTTGGCGCATAATTCCTACTACTTTGGCGTGGGTGTGAAAAGTAACCATTGCAATCACTCGAATTTCTTCAAACAAACTTTGTGATTGTTTTATAATGCCTTTTATTCTGTTATGAATAATAAATCTTCTAATCTCAATATTCCTTACCTGCAATTTGATACTCTGGTTCTAGATACTTCCATAATGGTGTAGCAAAGAAATATTCCTTATCAATGGTATAATAAACAGGTCTATACGCATCTTTTTTTTGGGGATAAATACCTATTTTCACCCCTTTCTGCTCAAACCAAAAAGATAAGAAAGATTCTTTCTCGCCAAAATAACTATCTAATGTTTCCCCATATTCCCAGCATTGCTCAATTTTTTCTCTACAAAATGCGCCTTCTTCTTCCGTCAATTTCCCAATTGCAACCGCATCCGCTGCCCAATTATCAAAGATTTCCAAAAAATCCTGTTTTGCAATCAATTCCTTAACTGTAATCAATTCTCCGCTCTGCTTATCCACCATAATAGGAATTTCTCTGGTTTTTCTGCTATTTTCCTTTTGTTTCTGCATCCGAATCTCAAAGTATCCACTAACCATTCTAGCATTATAAAATGTAGGTTTAATGCACATAGACATCTCTTTTACAGCAGGAAATTGTTTTTCTATGTTTTCAAGTATTTCATACTCTATTTCCCATATTTTACTATTAATGGTATGTTGCTGGACAATATCATTGCATTTATAGTATAAATCATTCCAATAATAACTCATTAATACGCCATCTTGCATTAAAATATCATCTCGATGCTCACTCACATTTTCAAAAACATCCACATTGTAAGTTAAATAGCAATAGATATTCACTTTATTCGGCGTATAGTTCTCCTTATTTCCTATTAACAATGCATCTTTTATATCCATACTCTGCCTATAATAAGAGCGCGCCAAATAGAAATCTTTTTCTTCTTCATTATATTCAAATAAAAGCTCTGCATTGACCCATGGAGCACGCCCAATATAATACTCCATGCGCAATATGCCATCTTCTACAAAATCAAGTGTAATTAAACTTAACGTATCTTCCCAATATTCTATGTCAATTGATAGTTCTATCTGCTCATACTGCCCGTTTTCCGATGATAAAAGCAGCCAAAAACCTGCGGCATAATACTGCGAACTCATCTCATAGGGACTAAATCCTTCAAATCTGTGCACTTCTTCATAGTCATTCGGATATAAAGCCGCCACATAATCCAGCATACCATCATGATTAAGATCACATACGGCAACCATATCCCAGCCATTTTTATCAAACAGCAGACTGTAACCTTTCGGTTTCTTCTGTTCTATTTCATTTAAGATAGACTTGTCAAAAATAATTTGATATTGCAGCCGTCTTCTTTGCTGCTGCAAAAATTCTCCAATTAAACTTTCCTTCTTATCGGATACATCAATAATTAACGCATTATTTCGTTCTATCTGATAAACGCTGCCCTCAGTGCACCAATATTCCTGTGTCTGCCCTGTAATTTTTTCTGCAAAAAGCGTTTTCACTTCCTGCTCCCTATTTCGCTGCTCCTTATCAATATCCGTATTGCCGTCATCATAAACATCATCTGTCCGATAAAATTGCAGCACATCTTCATTCACCACGTAATCCGGCAAATCCCCTATTGCTGTTTGGCTGGTCTGATACGTAAACCAAAAACTCTCGTCCGACAGCATACGATATTGATACTGCTGACAAATTTCTTTATTGGGCGTTTCCATTATAAGCCTATATGAACAGACGCGGTTTTCATTATGCCAAGCCTGCAAACCACCGCCGCAGTTATTGGAAAAATCTGTTGTAAACAAATAATTCGTATCTATCCGTTCCATATACTCTTTGCAATTCTCGTAATTCCCACTGCTTACTGACAGCAGCTTATCCAACCGCGCAATATTCTTGATATACTGCTGACGCCCTACTGCTTTCTGGACTGTATTATCCAATTGTTTATTCTGGCTAATTGCATTACTGAAATTACTTGCATTAAAAAACGTTGTAATCTGCATTTCAATATCGGGTGAATCTGTTTGTTCTCCGCAACTGCTAAGCAAAAAGAGTGCAATTGTACTTAGAATTGTAGTTGCAATTACAAATATATGTTTTTTTGTAATTGTTTTGCTGTTTTTATTATGTTTTTGTAGCATTGTTTTTCCCCTCGGTTGAACCTAAAGCCGCTCTTTTCCAATATTTTCACATCGAAATCTTAAAACAGAAAAAAGATTCTTAGAAAGCACTATTATTTTCCTCCAATCCACCCAGTCACAATTAACGCCGTGCCCCCCGCCAGCATTCCCATCACAACCGGCTGCACCACCGTAATCAGCACAATTACTGCTCGATTATATTTATAAAAACGTTTCTTTTGCCAATCCACCCCCGCCTGCGCCAGCCCTTGCAGCGCACATAACAACACGCCGCCTACCACCAGCAAACGCGCAGGAAATGCAGGCGGTATCTGCTCCTCGCCAAGCCGCTCTATCTGAATCGCAAACGTTTTTTCCTCAGCAATCTGTTCTTCGACCACACTGGAAATCTCCAAATTTTCCATATTTTCACTGTCTAATTTTTCCGCAATATAGCCCTCGAACCACTGTAACGAAGCACAATGAAATAATTTCTGAAACAGCACTTCATCCACAACGCGCGCCGCCACTGCGTCACCATCCTCATATACAATAATAGAGCCATCCGCTTTCCGCTGCGCCATCTGTTCCAAAATCTGCGCTGGAAGAATATACCCACATTCTACTTTATCACGCAGAACCATTTGTTTTACTTCTTCCTCACTGCTGCACAATACAAACTTTACAAGCCCTTGATACTGTGTCAAGGTTTCCTCCATAAAACCATCAGCATCATATACTGCTGCTACAATTGACGTTTCCGTGCTGTTTTCCATATGCACTGCTGCTGTCGATAAAATCACAACCAAACATAGACATACCCATAAACTTTTTTGATAAAAAAGCCTCTTGAACAGTATCCAAAATATCGGCATTGAAAATGACGCTTGTGTCGTTTTATAATTCTTGCCATTATCCTGTATATTCTTTACTTCTTGCGTATTGCTGCTCTTATACAAGGCATTTTGTAAATTTTGTGCTTTCTGCTCCCCCTCCTTTATTTCTTCCGCAATTTCTTCTCTATCTATATTCTGCTTTTTCTGCTTACTTTCCTTTGTTTTCGTCGTTATTCTTGCTTTATCTATATTTCCGTTTCCCACTTCGTTTAGAATTTCCTTAATATCCACTCTATTTGTATCCTGAAACGATTTCTTATTTTCCAATGTATCATTAACCTTAAAATTTCTCTTGCGCAATCCTCCTACACTTTCCTGCTGCCATTTTACATTTTCATCATTCCCTTTTAATCCCTGACGCTTCCGTTCTGGCAAGCACATTGCAAGCCATGCAAACACAAAGCATACACCACTCCACACCGCAAGTCCTAAAATAACCTCTGAAAAATTTTGTGTACTTCCTGTCAGAAGCATTGTAAACGCTGCCTTAATATACGCCGCTGGCACAAATGCACCAACCGTCGCTATCCCCTGCGGGAGCAGTACACTTGGGATAATACAGCCAGCCGCATATCCCTGCGCCAATGCCAAAAGCCCCAGCACAAGTACAGCCCTTTGCTGTTCCCCAACATATTGATACACCATCAAAGCATACATTGCTGACAATGCCAATACCAAAAATACTGCCACCACCGTTTGGGGTGTAAACACCACTGACAGCAGCTTTGCAAACGGCGGATAAAGAAGCACACAAAACGGCAAAGAACCTACTAACGCCATAAGCAGCAACAACGCCGACCATTGGCTTGCCAACTGCCACGCAAAAGGAACACCCAAACGCCGCCTCGCCATTAACTGCTGCAAATAATTCCTTTTGCAAAAGTTTCCAATAAATAGTGCTGCAACAAGCAAATAGATCGCGAAAAAAGCGCTTCCATAATATACTGCATACGTATGATTTCCCGTCACTGACAAGCTGATATTTTCCCATAAATTTTCGCGTGTTAATGCAATGCTTAGGTTAAATCGGTTGATATCATTATACATTTCTTCAAGCAAATTCTTAACACCAGCTTCCCCTGCCAACGTTTCTGCTGCATAAATCTCAGCCTGCGCAGTTTGCAGCATACCAACGCCAGCGCTTGCAAGTTCCTCAAATACCTTGCTGTTTGTAATGCTTGCGTCCACGGATTCCGGCAAATACACAGTTACAGGCGCATTGCTTCCCGTCAATATTTCATTGACCAAATCATCTGGCAGTATCAAAAGGGCGGTAAGCGCACCATTCTCCAATAACGTCATGCCCTTTTCTACTGTCGTCTTTTCAAGGCTGCACCAGCTTTTCACTGACTCCAATTGTTCTACATAAGATACCGCAAGTTTTGTTAACATATCCTCCGGCGCCACATATCCAATGCGCACTGTCGTTTTCTGGGTATTATTGCCGCTCCAAATCTGCCTTGTACCAAACACAGTAAGCCCTATCAGCGCTACACATACCATAACAAATATTACAAGCCTCTTGAAAAGAACAGGAAGCTGCGCTACTGCCCTTTTCCATTCCGTCACAAACCAAATATACATAATAATTTCCTTCCAATTATGTTAAATTTTAAACCTTAATACTATGAAACTGCTCAAAAAAACTTTTCATATCGCTTTTCTTTTTCTCTGATAGAACATTGCAAAGGCAACATCTTCCGAATCCTTTTCCTTCCAAAATGCCCACCTATTTCATAAGCTATTGCATTTTTTTATTTACTTTTAGACTACCTCACACATAGTAATTGCAATCGTTTCTTATAGATTATATAATATTAAACTATAAAGTACAAGCTATGAAAGTGGAGCAATTGAATAGAACAAAAGTAAACGTTACAATTGATGCACACAAAATGCTAAAGTGCAAGCATTTTGGCGCATAATTCCCACTACTTTGGCGTGGGTGTGAAAAGTAACAAGTAAACTATTTTAGAACAAACTTTTTGACTTTCTAAACGCCAAAGAAGAAGTGGGGATTACCAATAAATTTTTTGTAAAGTCTATTCCCTCGGGAAAGTGATTGCGGTATAATAAAGCCATTGTCAAATCAAAAATCAATTGAAGAAACTTTTTCAGATTGTCTGCTAAACCCAATTACGGAATTATAAGAATGGAAAAACAGAAAAATTCACAGAGAGGTGAAAATCAACAAAGGAGGATGGAAAAATGGAAGGATCTGCATTTACAAGAAAGGGTTTTTTGCGGAATTTATTCGGTTGGCGCGGGCGGCTTTCACGTTCTGGGTATTGGACACTTTGGCTTATTGTTCGGTTTATCAATCATGTGCTGATCCGATTCTTTGCGATCATTGCGGATTACTCTCATCACGGGATTCTTGACGTATTCTTTCTCCTCATATGCCTGCTTTGGTATATTGCCACATATTTCGTGCTGCTTTTTGCCGCCATGCGCAGATACCACGATTCCGGGAATCCGGGCTGGCAGGCACTGATTTTTGACGGGTTCGGTCGGCTGTGCGTTATAGGAAGCGTGGGCTGGCTTGGATTCTTTTTCCTGCTGTCCGGTATCGGGAACGTATTTCCGGACGATGACGAAAAGTTCTTACGGGTATTGGGTGGGGGATTCCTAGTTTTTGCTGTCGGCTTTATTCTCTGCATTGTAAATCTCCTGTTCCTTATACGAAAATCAGAGCCGGAAGAAAACGAATACGACAAGCCGCCTCTGGCAAAGAAGCAAAACTTCGGGGATATATATTGAAAACTTAATCGTTTTTGTGTATAGATTGCTTGGACATCACTTAATGAACTTTGAATTTATGACTACCGGAAGTAGTTTCCGAATTTGCGAGGATTGACAGAATAATGATAGATTAACACAGGGCTGTCGCATTAAGTCAAATGTATACAAGATAGTCTAACACCATATTGCATTTGATACTATATCTTGTATAAACAGAATTTATCGCGACAGCCCCCATCAAAAAAAGAAAAAGGAGAAAAAAATGGAAATTACAAAACAATTTGAAAAAGAAATCGAACCTTTCACTTGGGTGGACTATAGCCCAGACACAGGCGCAGGTGTCTGTTTAACTGTAAGAGAAGGCGGCTATCTACAAGATATTTTTGATACGCGTGCAGACGACGGTTTCATAGGTAATGGTTATGATTGGGCCAGTTTGGCTCATGCATTTTTAAGCGAAAAGTATCCAGAGTTACGAGAAAAAATTGATTTTGACCCCGAAGCCGGTATGTTCTGTGCCGATTCAGAAGATAAAGAAGCGTTAGCAAACTTTATTCTTCTTTTCAAAAATGCGTGTGAAGATAAAGCCTTAATTTCGGATATATTCCGTCGTGTTGAGTGGGACGAATATTAATTTAAACGTGCACCACTGGATCGATTCGATGCTGCCATCAGAGCAGTATCGCCAGACTGCACAGCCCATATTCCATCAGCGGGAATACGTGCTGTGCAGAAAGGAAAATCTAATCGCTCGTAAGTATAGACTATTTTGTATCCGCTTGCTTTAATGCGACAGCCCCGTAAGCAAACTTTTCAAATAGATAGAACAACAAAAAAGTTATTTCACTCTTTATCAATTAAGTTTAAAATCCGGCAATCCGGTTTATACCGAATAATAGTTTTAAAGGATTTCAATTTCTCTAAGCTTCTGTTGCAAAATTCACAAAAAAGACAACTACCAAAATACACTTTTATTTCGCCACTTTCTCAATTACACAGCTATGCCGCTTATCCGTATTTTCCTTATTATAATTCACTCCCACAAGCAAAATCTCCCCGCTATAATTTTCCAATGCCTGTGTATACTGTCTATCCTTTATCTGCTGAATTGCCGCATGAACCGACTTATTATACTTTAATTCCACCACGAGCGCAGGCTTTCCAGTATGCGGCAGTGGCAAGAATACGATATCCGCAAAACCCTTCCCTGTTGGAAATTCTCGTATTAGCTTATAATCTTTTCTTGCACTATAGTATGCCAAACCCATTGCGCACGCCATTGTATTCTCATCATTATAAGTTAAAATAGACGCCACTTCAGAATGTGCCTTATCCAATTCCGCAGCAACGCTGTCTTCGTTCCCTTGCAAGGTATCTTCAAGTAGCTGCTCCGAAGCCTTTAGGACTCGCATAACCTCTTTCCAGCCGCCGACGCTCATTGCATTTTCAAACTCCCCAATAATTTCCTTATTGGGAACAAATACTTCCTTTTGATTGGCGTCATATCCCAGATACCCCAAATGAACTAACAGCGTCAGCACATCATCCTTTGTCTTAAAATTGCGCATATCGTTTTGAAAACTGTTTGTGTTCACCTTCACACGACCACCGCCCAGCACCTGCAAAATATCTGCACGCAGCCCATCAAAATCCATATCCATATAAATCTTCAGCGCTTCGTAAGTTTCCGTTGAAGTCCAATAATTCGAGAAATCCTGACAAATCATTGCTTCCACTACAGACTTCGGATTATAGATATGCTGAAATTTTTTAAACCTATAGCCATCATACCAACTGCTGGTTTCTGCAAAATCCATATGAAACCGGTCACACAACGCCTGTACTTCATCTTCTGTAAAACCGGTATACTCCTCCAATGCCTTCTGATCTGTCATAGAATATTCCCAAAACATATTCAGTGCTGAATGTTGCCCATATTTTTTCACAGGAAGAATCCCTGTCATATAAGCAAGTGCAACATACGGCTGATCCTTTAATAGATTACGTAAAAAATCAAGATACTGCTTTTGCATTGCTTCTGATTCTTGTCTTTCACGCATTACACAATCCCATTCATCAATTAGAAAAATAAACTCTTTCTCCGTTTTCGCATAAATGCGTCTAAATGCATCCGCAAGTCCGACATCTTTTTTCTTTATCCATTCCCCATATTCTTCCCAAAGTTCTTCCAACACTTCCTGTTCCAGATACTTTGTCACTTCCTGATTATTCGCACCAATCAAAAACTGCTGCATATTTAGGTAAATAACATTATATTGATTTAAGTGCTCCTGATAAGTTTTGTTATGTTCTATCTTTCGCCCTTGAAACAATTCCGCAGAATCGCAGCCGCAGCTATAATAGGCAGCAATCATATTGAGTGTCATAGATTTTCCAAAGCGCCTTGGTCTGCTAACACAAATATATTTTTCTTGTGTATTAATAAGCTCATTGGTATGTGCAATTAAATTTGTTTTATCCACATATATTTTGGAACGAACAGCTTCCCGAAACCCTTTATTCCCCGGATTCAAGTAGTATCCCATAAAAAAGCCCTCCCGTATAGTTCTTATTATACGAGAGGAATGATAAATTAACAAGAAATTTCCGCCAAACTACTTTATTCTTTATAGCACTTCGTTACACCAAACTGTAACGATTATACTCAAGATCCTAACATTGGTCAATATTCTATTCCCTAATCAAATATAAAAATCTCCTCAATTGGTGCTTCCACTGCTCTTGAGATATCCACTGCAAGCTTTAGCGAGGGATTATACTGCGCCTTTTCCAGCCGCATAATCGTTTCTCTGCGCACGCCAACCTGTGTAGCAAGCTGCTCCTGCGTCATATTTTTCATCTGACGAAAGGTTTTTAATCTGCATTCAAAATCCGGCATTCCCTATTCCTCACTTTCACTATACTGAAAAATGTTAAAAATCTCCAGTTTCTACACAACCCATCTTGCATAAGTATACAGAATGTGTTGTGTAGAAAGGAAAATCTAATCGTTTTTGAGTATAGATAAATCGTCATGATCATAACGATATAACAGATATTCGGAAAGAAACAGCGCAAGCGCAAATGCAAAAGAAACCAAAATCACCATTGCAATCAACGTATATTCCAGATTCCCCATCAGCCTGCCAGAACCTACCAAAAACAATGTAACGCCAATAATTACAAATGCTGTTTTCAATGCGGTTAACTGTGCTCTAATAAGATTTTCCCTATAGCGTTCATCCATCAGGATTCCCGACATTTTCCCTTCATAGAAAAAGCCGAAAAATCCAAAAAAAGCAAAGGCAAAAAACGGACTGATATTTTTATCTAAATGGTAGGTATAAAATCCAAGAAACCCAAAAAATCCAAAGCAGCCAAAAAATCCGAAAAACGGACTAATTTTCCTCGTTTTATTTGAATCTGCAACTTGTCTTTTTGTTTCCCTATCTGTTTTTATAATAAAAAACATAATATAAAGCATATACAAAACCGCTAAAGCAACAGACGCTGTCATTGGCAAATCTTTCCATTGGAATATATATTCCGAATAGTCCATCGGTGCAAGAATCCTCGATTCATTAAAATTCACCGAATACCAAGACGACACTAAGTTTAACAACACAACAACTACACCTAAAATAGCCATACATTTTTTCTGATTTTTTTTCATTTTACAACCTCCATTTGTGATATATTTATCTCTTTATATGACAAATATATCACTTAACAATAAAACTGTCAAGCGATTTTTTCCGAAATATAATATTGACTTTTGTGATAGAACACATTATAATAGCCTTGTTATCTGCCACCGGGTAGAACACTGCGCAAGCATTCCATATACATCGTTAGGTCAATAGAAGTATAGCAAACGCTTATAACAAATACTTCTTAGAAGATGTATATATGGGTGCTTATTTTTATTTTGGAATTATGGAGGAATTTAAAATGTTCAAGATCAAGTCCCTGCGAAACTATTTTTCGAGAAATGAAAAAATATTGTGGTGCACTTCGGTAGTATTAATTGTAATTTCTTTTATAATTTTTGACAGAGTAAATTATTTAACGCTTGCTGCGTCGCTTATTGGTGTAACGTCATTAATTTTTGATGCCAAAGGAAATCCGTTTGGTTTATTATTAATGGTTATCTTTAGTGTATTATACGGCATTATTTCTTATTCTTTTGCCTACTATGGTGAAATGGCAACCTATTTAGGCATGACTGCGCCTATGTCTATATTCGCGCTGATTTCATGGATAAAAAACCCGCACAATGGCAATCAATCGGAAGTCGAAATTGCTACCTTAAAAAAGAAAGATATCGCAATTATGCTGTTTTTAACAACCATTGTCACGGTGATTTTCTTTTTCGTACTACGTGCATTTCGCACAGCAAACCTTGTGCCTAGCACAATTTCCGTTACAACGAGTTTTCTTGCCGTTTACTTAACATATAAGCGCAGTGCATTTTTTGCCCTCGCCTACGCCGCCAATGATATGATTCTTATTGTATTATGGTCGCTTGCCGCACTGACCGATATATCATATTTATCCGTTATCACTTGCTTTGTACTGTTTTTTATCAACGACTCATATACCTACCTTAACTGGACACGTATCTATAAACGACAAAATGCAGAAAAAATATGCTAAGAAACTGTATCTGATACCCAACACGCAGTCCCTTGTTCAACACTCTCTGGTATATTTTGCAGAATATAATACCGTGAAAGATGTTCCCCTTCGCTTTGGGTAGTGCGCATATCCTCTTTGATAAAAACAAAGCCACATTTCTCAATAACCCGTTTGGATTGCTGGTTTGTTAAGGAATGGCTGCACAGCAGATAATCCATATGTACCTCATCAAAACAATAGCGCACTGCCCGACGGACTGCCTCTGGCATAATCCCCTTACCCCAATAATCCTTGCTTAACACATATCCAATCTCTGTACCAATCATTTCCGTATAGGGCGCTCCAAGATCAAGCGATAACTTTTCCAAACCCAAAGAGCCAATTACTTTTTGATTTTCCTTGTACTGTATGGCAAATACCTTTTTCTTTTCTATAAAATGATCTAAAACTTTCTGCGTTTCCGCAATTGATGTGTGTGGAAACCAGCCTGCCCTCTGCCCTACGCCATCCACTCTGGCATATTCATTGAAATCCTGTAAATCGGACTGCTGCCAAGCCCGCAGTATTACACGTTCTGTTTCCAAAACAATATTTTGTATATTAATCTCTGCATTCATTTCATTTTCTCCTTACAATCCCATTTTTCCCATAATACCATCTGCTGTAACACCGGGGTGGGTTAAATACAAACGACAGATTTGTTCTGCCAGTTCTTTTTGAATACCATTTCGCACCGCAATCTCATCCACAGATATCCCACGGTCTGTGTCCTTAATTACTGTTTGAATTACTTTCTTTAAATTTTGCGGCATTTCACAAGAACTAATGTTTCGTATTTGCTGCGGATCATTCTGCGGATATGCAATCGAGGTTTGCAGCAGCTCCACTTTCTCAATATGTACAATTTTTTTCTCCACAATCTCCATTACTGCCATTGTAACAGGCAAATGAAAACGCTTTGGCCCACAGCTCCCCGGATTTAGCCAAAGCTGTCTGCCAATATATTGTTCCGCGTACTGGTGCGTATGCCCGTAGATAACCGCATCAATCCCTGCAATATCTTTCGGAACGGCCTTTTTATAATGCACCATAAAAAAATGCACGCCGAATAATTCCAGCGAAAGCGAAATTGGAAGTTGCTTTGCCCACGCCTTGTCATTATTGCCGCGCACTGCGTAGACCGGCGCAATTTCGCTTAATGTTTCTAAAATTTCTTGACGATTAATATCCCCGCCATGTAGTATCACTTCACAGCCTTGCAATGTTTCCATTACTTCCTGCCGCAAAAGTCCATGCGTATCAGAAATTATACCGATTCTATGCATCTTGACAGCTACTCTCCTTTTATTTCAATTTCACCTTGCTACACTATACTATATCAAGACATACAAACCGTTCCCATCAACCAATCAGTGCTTCCCACTGCGGATTCCTTTCCATATACCCAAAGGTTTCTTTTTCACGAAATAGTTTTTGCAGGTTTTCTTTATGCTGCACATGGAACGTTTCGTCAATTTCCCGAAAATTCATATGCCGATACATTTTTGATTTCACAAACTCTCCCATCTTATCGACAGCTTCCAGCAATCTCTTTGCCAAGAAAATCGTTTTCTCCACGTCTTTTTGATATGCCGCAAACTCCAATGAGCAGATTTCCTCCTGATATACACCCATCTCAAATAGGTTCGCCAGACAGCTTTCTTTTTCAATCCACATTTCTGCCTGCGGCAAATCCTTCTCCTCCAACGCCAACTGGTATAAACTGTAAAACACGATATTAAGCATCTGACACGAGGAAAATAATATCTCCTCATACGCCTGATATGCCTGTTCTCTGCGTCCTGTTTTACTATAAATTAACGCCTGTTTCCGCTTCCGCTCTGCACTATCCTCCGCAAAATAAGCAATATACTGCTCCGCTTCCTTATAGTTCTCTTTCCGCAAATAATACGCAAACAACGAATCCGCTGCATACCGCCGTAAGTTCTCCTCTCCGCTCTCCAATGCCTGATGAAACCATTTCAATATCTGGGGTTCATACTTTTCTTGGCATATTGATTTATCCGTTATTATTCGGGCATTAAACACTACCGCTAACTGCCAAATTAACTGATTGCAGTTAGGATACTGTTGCACTATCCCCAATGCGTATTGAAAAACATTATCAAAATCATGCTCCGCAAACCGTTTGTCAACTTCATTAATTATCGCCGCAATTTCCTCCGTTGTCAACGTTTCATGAAATGACAGCAGCGTTTCCAGTGAAATCTCTAGCAGCCGTGCAAGTGGCGCAAGCAGCATAATATCCGGCTGGCTTGTCCCACGCTCCCATTTGTTCACTGCCGGCGCTGATACGCCCAAACGGTTCGCCAATTCCTCCTGAGTGAAATTCTTTTCTTTCCGATACTTACGGATAACCTCGCCTATTTGCATTGCAAACACCTCCCTAATAAAATCTGAAATATTATTCACAAATAATATCTTATTCTTCCTATCTGATTTATATTATCTGTTCTTTCTCATTTTAGCAAAAAATAGGGAGCTTCTGCAATTGATTCTAAGTTAACTTTTGTTCACAAATATTAACTGATAAGAATATCAAAGGAGCTGTCGAAGACAAATGCAGCACCTTCAATATACCAATTCGTCCTTGCATAACAGTGAATCCTAAATTTCCGAGTAACCTGACTACATAACGCCACCCATATACGTTTAATTAGTGCAGAACGGTAAATTCTGGCGTTCTGTAGTATATACTGCTTTTCAGTTAAATTTTCCCTCCAGCACAATAATACTTCCGAATCACCGCTTCTGCAGGTTTCGCGTACACTTCATAGTCGCCATGCTGTGCAGCCGTATCTTCTTCATAAAGTGCATTGCGCCACGACCACAGCGCAAACCCTTTTACCCAATCACGCTTGCTACAGGCAGAAAACATGGTTTCATACCAGTCTGCCTGTCCCTGCAAATCAATCTCCCCACGCACAGACCAATCATTTGGCACATTTTTAGAACCCGCCACAGACATACAGCCTGCTTCTGCAAAAAAGAAAGGCTTATTCCATTTACGAACCACTTGTTCGATACGGTTAAGCTGATTTTCCCAGTCCGCTATCGGATAATAGCCGCTTGAAGAAATCACATCCACACAATCCCACCATTTCACATTGTGCTCTTGATACTTGTCTGTATTGTAAGAAACCGTTCCCTTATATTCTCTACGGATATCGCCAATCAGCCGCCGCCATTCCTGTTCCCGCCGTTCTGCCATTACCATTTCGCATCCTGCGATATGCATAGCACATCCCATTTCCTGCGCAATTTTAGCATAATGAAGCTGAAAATCCGTATAGGACGCAAACCAGTTGCTCCATTTCGGTTCACATGGTACATCCTCATCAAAAAAATTAATATGCGCACGCCAAGTGCCATTGCTGCAATTGGCAGTCGGTTTCAGCGCAACCATAAGCCCAAGTTCCTGTGCATAAGCAATTGTCGCCTTCAATTCATCGTCGGTCATTGTTGCCTTTGATGTATAACAAATCGTTTCTGATTGCGGTGTTTCCTGCACACCGTTTGGTGCTAAAACCACAAAATTTGCACACAACCGTTCTTTCATTGTTTTCAGACTTTCCCTTGTCTGCTGTGTATTCAGCCTGCCGCTCCCCACAAAAGGCGCAAATGTCATGCCACATAAATATTTTTCTATCATATTTTTCACCATTCCTTTATTCCTCTCCAATAATCCCCTGAATATCAGCCAAAGTCTTTGCAACCGCATACAAAAGCGGCTTTAATTCCTCGTCTGGCTCGGTTAAATCTGGAACCATAACAGGCATACAACCCGCAGCGTATGCAGAACGAATCCCGTTCGGCGAGTCCTCCACCGCAATACAGTCCTTTGGCTGCTCTCCAATCTGCTCACAAGCATACAAATATACATCTGGCGCCGGTTTGCCGTTTTTCACCTGCTTGGCACTGACAATTTTATCAAACTGATCCTTTACCCCAATCTTCTCTAAATGCTGCAAAGTCAATTCTAGCGGTGTTGCTGTCGCTACTGCCGTTTTGATTCCCTTTTTATGCAAAAAAGCTAGAATTTCATCAAGTCCGGGCTTTTTCTCCAATCCATATTTTGCTAGTCGTTCCGCTACAATCGTCCGCCGTATTTCACGAATCGCATAATAGTCAAACTGTTCACCGAAAATCCCCTTCATCATCTTAGAAGCCGCCCGTGCATCACAGCTTCGCAGCATTAACGCATGTTCTCTTGTAAAGTCCGTATAACCTGCCTGTTTCGCCGCCTCACACCACGCAATATTATAATGTTTCTCCGTGTCAATTAAGACCCCATCCATATCAAAAATAACTGCTCGTATCATTAATCCTGCCTCCATTTTTTACCCATGCTCAATCGTGCTGGAGAACGTTCTTCTCTCCTGCCTACGCATTTGCCCACACACTGGGCACTCGTTAACTTTACTGCCAATCTTCCTCTGTGTCACCGTGTGCAATCGCACTGGAGAATATCCTTCTCTCCTACTTGTGCCCTAAGCTCTCGTTAGTTTTATTGACAACTTTCCCCTGTGTCACCGTGTGCATAAAAAAACTGTATGAAAATAACATTATATATTAAAACACGTTATTTCCATACAGTCTTTCGCAAAATTTTTATTTCATACTATGCCCGTTTTGCATATAAGATATCTTCCTTTGAAACATCTCGGTTTTGTTGGATTAAATTCAAAAGTGTAATATAATTTCGTATCATATCCCTTGGCGTAGAATCAATTGCGTTTTGTAGCTTAGAATACTGCTGTTTCAGGAAATAAATATAATCATCATGCTCTAAAGTCGGTGTATAGTCATATAAAACGCCGTGCAGTTCCGCCAACTTTTCCAGCAATACATACATTTCGCCTGGATTCAACGGTGTCAATTTAATAATCGGCGATGCCAAATCCCGCAATTTCAAGCTTCCCTCCTGCTCAAAATCGGAATCCGCAAGCCGTGACCGCAACGGCTCAAAACTAAAAATCCCCTTCGCTTGGTCTTCCATCGCTTCCTTGGTCACGCTCATAATTAATCCAAGATGTGAGGCTTTCCCTTGTAGAACATCATTGTAAATCGACAGCAGTTTATTGTAATTATATTCCCTTCCCACATGACTCGGTATTTCGTAAAGGCTTGCAAGCTCGTCCATACAGACATAAAGTCCCGCATATCCTGCCTTTACCACGAAATCCGCAAATAATTTTATAAATTCATACCAATTGTCATCCGCAACAATTAAATTGACACCAAGGTCATTTTTGGCTTCTGTTCTGGTTCTGTACTCCCCACATAACCAGCGCACTGCCTTTTTTTGCAGCTTCATATCACCTGCCCTATGCCCTTTGTAATATGCTGCTAATACCTTTCCAAATTCAAATCCGTTTACCCGCTCCTCCATTGAAGAAGTTACCTTGTAAATTTTCTGGCTTACCCTTACATCAAATGCCTCGTGCCCTGGTATCAATCCCTCATTTTGAACCACTTCGTTTTCTAATGACCCGATCCATTTGTCAAGAATAAGCTGTAATGCACCGTTATCCGGACTTGCATGTATCGCCATATTCCGAATTAGTTCCCGATAAGCTGCAAGCCCTTGTCCTTTGTTTCCGATAAAACGCTTGTCTACGGAAAGTTCAACATCCGTTACAACAAAATTTTTCTCCATTACATGATTTCTCAATGCGTGCATCAGGAACGTTTTGCCGCTTCCAAAGGTTCCTTCAATAAAACGCAGCGCTGCGCCCCCCTGTTCGATAATCGAAACATCCTGCAAAAGTGCCTGAATCTCACTTTTTCTCCCCACTGTGATATATTCAAGCCCTGCTCTGGGTACTACGCCGCTCTTTAATGAATTTAAAACGGTGGCTGCCACTGACTTCGATACTCCGATGGAAACTCCATTCTCCATACAATCCTTCCCCCTTCGCAATGCCGCCTGCCACCGAGCCAAAACGACATAAAATCTGCAAGGAACGCCTCCCATACGCCCCTGCGGGAAACCATTGAACAACCCTTATATTCAGCTCGTCTATACCACACGAAGCTGTGTTCTCACAAAGTCCGCGTCCTCTCTGATTTTGTCAAGGTTATCAAAGTTAAACTCGAACGGAAGAAGCTCACCTTCGGTCTTCCTGCCCTTTGCTTTCTCAAGCTGTTCATAAGCTTTGTCAACCATTACTACGCGTCTTTGCTGCCGTATTGCGGCGAATATCCGCTTGTGAATTTGATCGGTATTCTTGTCACTGTCCTGTTCATAATCAAGCAATTCAATCATCCGTTCCTCATCATAATCGTAAAAATCCGTCGCACATATTCTTCCTGTGGCTCCCCTCCCCATTGGAATATATGCTCCCATTGCCATTTCTCCATCGCACCGGTAAACCAGTACCATTGCGCGCTGCAGTAAATCTGCAAACACCTCTGTCAGTACCACTAATCTCCCGGTAAAGAGTTTGATAAGGGCAAATACAGTTCTTAGGAGTT
>CBCOYO010000047.1:0-23539 GCA_965114465.1 uncultured Lachnospiraceae bacterium | reverse complement strand
TGAATTGCAACAATTGATGCACACAAAACGCTAAAGTAAAAAAGCGAAAGCTTTTCGCATTTTGGCGCATAATTCCCACTACTTTGGCGTGGGTGTGAAAAGTAACTACATTCACGCCAAAGTTGTGGAAATTATGCGTTAAAATTTGTTATAAAAACGATTGCATTTTAAACTACACTATGTTATGATGAATACATCTACAATATGTTAATATAAAAAGGAGAAGGATATGGCACAACAAATTTCGGAATCAGAATTGGTATTAATGAAAATTATCTGGAAGAATGGAGGAGCAGCATTATATTCTTATATTATGGAAGAATTAGAAAAAGATAAGAATGAATGGAAAAACAACACAGTACTTACGCTGCTTTCCAGATTGGTAGAGAAAAAGTTCTTAAAAGTCAAGAAAATCGGTAGAAGAAATGAATATGTGGCGGCAGTAACAGAAGAAGAATATCAGACTATGCAGACCCATCGTTTTCTAAATAAGGTTTATGGTGGAAATGTAAAAAATTTAGTGTCAACGTTATTACAACAGGATATTCTTTCTGCAGAGGAACTCAAAGAGATTGAAGCATTTTGGAGAAAAGAAAATGAGTGAGTTTATGAAAATCGTATTGTCACTGTCGATTTCTGGTGCGCTTTTGATGCTTGTTGTTTTGGGGTTGAAACAGATATATAAAAATAAATTCAGCAAGCGCTGGCAGTATTTAATCTGGATAATTGTTGTGCTGCGGTTTTTGATTCCTTTTACACCTAGCACAATAAATATCAGAAGTCTGTTTGAAAGGTATTGCACAACCGTTTCGACTAGAATGGAGGAAAGTCCAGAAGGTCTGGAAAGCCCAAAGATACCTGCTGTAATCAATATGAATAAGAAGGAATCAAAACAGCCGCAGCTTCCAACAGATGAAGATGAAAATATAACAGTAAATACTGCTGTACAGAAACCGTATAATATATATGCCTATCTGTTTTTGGGGTGGTCAGCATTGGCTTTGGTGCTCTTGGTGCGCAAGATAACGATTTATCAAGGATTTATTCAATATATTAAAGCAGGCAATACAGAGGTATCCGATATTAAAATTTTAAATCTTTTATCAGAATGTCATGAAAAACAAAATATTAAGAGAAGGGTGGAATTATACCATAATGCATTGATTGCATCGCCAATGCTGATTGGCTTTTTCCGTCCAAGTATTGTGCTGCCTGATTGTGAATTGGAGGAAAAAGCGTTAACCTATATTTTTATGCATGAATTAAGCCATTACCGACAGCACGATATGTTTTATAAATGGCTGATACAGATTGTAGTGTGCATTCATTGGTTTAATCCTTTTGCTTATTTGCTGGAAAAAGAGGTAAATAAAGCGTGTGAATTGTCATGTGATGAGGCAGTGATTTTGCTATTTAACGAAAGCGTACCGCGTGAGTATGGAGATACGCTGCTCTTATTTTTAAGGTCGAATAATCTTTATAAAGCTTCTTTAGGGTCTATAACATTGACCGAGGGAGCAGAGCAATTAAAAGAAAGGTTAGGTGCAATTATGAATTTTAAAAGGAAAACAAAAGCAATTCGAGTTTTAACAGGGATTACGACAATTAGCATTATTTTAGGAGCAGCTTTTGTGAGTGTTTATCCGGTGTCTGCCGCTGCTCAATTTCACACTGCAAAAACTGATTCTGTGGGACGAAATTCGGAGGAAAAAATTCTATGGGAAATCATTTCATGGGATGAAATTGGTAAGTATCAGATGCCAGCTCAGATAAACCGCAGAACAGATACATATATCTATGATCAAGCGTTAGAATCAGGCTGGTATCAAGAAAACAATAACGATGATTATAACTATAACTATGACTATAATTATAACTACAATGATGATTATAATTATAACTATAACGATGATTATAATTATAACTATGGCTATAATTATAATGATTTTAATGACAATTACAATTGTGATAATAAGGATTTTCAGAATAATTTAGATTTTAGTGAAGCAAAGGGCTTGGAAAATAGTTTAGATTTAATCAAGGCAATAGGTTCGCAGAATAATTTAGATTTAAGTAAGGCAAAGAACTTGCAGAATAATTTAGATTTTAGTGGAGCGAAGGACTTAGAGAATAGTTTGGATTTTGGTTGGGCGAAGGACTTGGAGGCGCAATTGGATTTTGGCTGGGCGAAGGACTTGGAAGCGCAATTGGATTTTGGCTGGGCGAAGGACTTGGAGGCGCAACTGGACTTTGGCTGGGCGAAGGACTTGGAAGCGCAATTGGATTTTAGCTGGGCGAAGGACTTGGAAGCGCAATTGGATTTTGGCTGGGCGAAGGACTTGGAGGCGCAATTGGATTTTTGTGGGACAAAGGATTTGGAGAAGCAAGATTGCGATAATAACGGGGGTTGGGATGACAAGGATTTTTTGGAAATGTATGGAGCATATGGTATTGAGAAAAATGGAAAGTCAATTTATTATCAAGGCGCGTTAGTAAATATTTTTCTGGATCACCGACCTGATAGTTCTTTCTATCGGCTTGATATGAATCCCCAAGGAACAGTCAATATTCAGATAATTCATGATAAAGAGGGCAAAATTTCAGGTGTTTCTTATATGACAGAGGAAGAAGTGGCAAAGTTAATGGGAGAACTCTATGGCAATGAGGATATACCTGCTATTAATACAAAAGAATGGGATTGTTCGGCATTTTCGGCGATTGAAGTATCTTATCAAACGGATAATATTTATATTTTTCCAAGCGCAACAGACAAAATTATTTTGAAAGAATACTTGACAGAAGATCAATCCAATTATTATGCTAGTGCAGAAACGAAAAATAATATACTTACAATTCGCTCTGGTGACAGACCAACAGAAAATTATAAATCTTATATTGAACTTTATCTGCCGAATGCTGTCCTTAACAATATTCAGGTGGAAACCATTAGCGGAGCAATTACGATAGAAAATTATACAGGGGTGCTTTCTTTGTCGTCAATAAGCGGAGCAATCGTTATTTGTGATTCCAGTATTGCAGGAAATATCAAGACTATTTCAGGCAGAATTGATATTTCTGATACAAATATTGCAGGGAATATTAATTCCATTTCGGGTAATATTGAATGTTATCCAGAAGGGTTATTAGGAGATTTATATATACAATCGAGCAGTGGGAGAATAGAAGCTGTTTTTCCAGAGGAGGTTAGTTATTATCTGAAAGCGAAAACCGCCACAGGAAAAATTAGTAGCAGCTATTTTCAGACATATTCTGAAAAGAAAAAGGAATTTTCAACATCGATCGGCAGCAATCCAAAGTTTATAGTTGGGTTGGAAACAGTTTCGGGAGGGATAGAAATTGAATAAGTTAACCTGTTTTGCTAGTAAATATAGAAAAAAATTAGAAGGATTTAAGAATTAAGAGTGAAAGAATTTGACAAAACTTTCACAATTTGTTTGTGCCTTGGAAAGGAATGACGAAAAATATGAAAGGGAATGTTTAGAAATAGTATATGATTCTGATTTCGGATTGATTTCTTTGGTTTGGTTTAAATATGCACTATGGCTGACCAAGACTAAATTGTTCATTAAAAAAGTACATCCATTTTCAAATTGCTAATTGGCTAAAATAGTGGTACAATTTGATATAATTTTGAAGACTGATGTGTAGTGGATGATAGGAAAGCCCAATAAGAAGAAAAATTAGAAAGAAAAATTTTCAAACTATTAATTGGTACGTGTACAAAGCACGCAGGGGGTATAAAATGGAACATTATATTACGAAAATTCGTATTGAATCGTTGCGGCATTTATCGAATATAACGATCTCTTTAAATGCAGAGCAAAGACAAAATTTGATTATTACCGGCAAAAATGGCTCCGGAAAAACATCGTTACTTATTGCGCTCCAAAAATATCTACAGGCAATTAATGAAGAAAACTTTGAGGATTTAATTGAATACCATATTCCAAAATTCTCTGATATTCAGGAATGTTTGGATAAGACAGAAACAGAAGCGGAAAAGTATAAGATAAGAAATAACCATAGAGTTTGGAAGAATACTTTGTCACAAGTTAGAAAATATGCAGACGGAATTAGACTTTCCTTTAATAATAGTGCGCATTTGGAATCTTTGTATGCACAGGGGGAATTTATAACAGCTTATTTCCCGGCAAACAGAAAAACACAGATTGTGAAATCGAAAGGCGTTGAGGATATTAGGTTAAAGACTTCTTATGAAATTTCCTCCGAACCAGGGCAGCTTCTTCTTAAATATATGGTTCATTTAAAAACACAACAGGCATATGCAAGAAATGAGGGTGATATGGCGGTTGTGGACAGGATTCAGGAATGGTTTAACCGCTTTGTGGGAGCTTTGCGGATTTTGCTGGATAATAATACGATTAATTTGGAATATAATTATAAAGAGTATGATTTTGAAATTCACGAAGCCGGCAGGAAGCCGTTTCGTTTAGAAGAACTGTCGGATGGCTATTCTTCTGTGATCCAAATTGTATCGAATTTGATTTTAAGGATGGATAAAGACTGGCTGTCAGATGATGAAATCAGCGAATATAATGTAGAGGGAATTGTATTGATTGATGAGATCGAAACGCATCTTCATATTGCCCTGCAAAAGAAAATTATGCCATTTTTAACCAAATTTTTCCCAAGGCTTCAATTTATTATAACGACCCATTCTCCATATATTTTAAATTCCCTCTCAAATGCCAAGGTGTATGATTTGGAGAACTGTATAGAACTAGAAGATTTATATGCATATTCTTCGGAGGATCTGGCAGAGGGATATTTTGGTGTGGATGAATATTCAGAACAATTAAAACAAAAAGTTGAAAGATATCAATATCTGAAAGAAAAACCGGATATAACAGAGATAGAACGTGCGGAGAGAGCCAGACTTAGAAGCGAATTTCGGAATATTCCCAAGGGACTGTCCCAGGAGATAACGGAACTATTTTATGATTTGGAAGGTAAACAATTATGATAAAGATGGAACGGAAAAGAACTGGAAAAGCAGATAAAGTCATAGAATCCTTAAAAAGGGAAAAGTTGAAAAAAGGGTCTTATAATACCCCGGAAGTATACGCGGCATTAAAAGAGATGTTTTATGGTAAGTGCTATATTTGTGAAAATAAACAGAGTACATCTTACCAAATTGAGCATTTTATTCCGCATCGTGGGAATATAGATTTAAAGTATGATTGGAGTAATCTCTTTTTGGCTTGCGCACATTGTAATAATACAAAGCTGGATAAATTTGAACCCAGAATTGACTGTACAAAAGAGAATGTCGAAACTCTGATCGCTTTCCGAAGAAAAGGATATTTCGGAAAGGATGAGAGCTTGGTATTTGATATGTTAGAATGTAGAGAAGAGATCCAGAATACGGTAAAGCTGCTGCAGGAGGTATATTATGGTTCTACTCCTCAAAAGAAAATGGAAGCTACAATATTAAGAAGGACACTAAGAAAAGAACTTTCTGAGTTTAAGGAATATGTCCGTGAATATAAGGAGGCTGAAGATGAAGAAAAAGAGGATTTAAAGTATCTTATACAGCAGCGATTAAGCGATAGTTCACCGTTTGCTGCATTTAAAAGATGGCTGATTAGGGATAACAAGGAAGCGTTTCCAGAATTAATAGTGTACATAGATTATGATACTCGAACGATATAGTAAGACTTGCCACTTGTGAATATAATGAAATTTTGGAGATACAGTAATATATAAAATAGTATACCTTCGCAGTAACGATAACGAATAAGGTCAAAAATTTATCCAAAGAATTAAGTAAAATAAAGAGCCGTCAGAAACTACAATTTTCTTGTAATATATAATTGTGATATTAATAAGTCGCAAAGATATATTAAGAAAGTTGTATTGTTTCCGAAAGCCCTTTTTTTATGTTATTTTAATATATTGAAAGGCAAATAGATTTGTCGTAAATAATTAAAACAGCATATTATTAATGTTCTATATAGTTAAAAAATCTAAAAAGCATACAAAAAGCACAAAATAACCAAAAATAAAGCACAAAAATGCCAAAAAAACATTACTTTACTCCAAATCCATTGTCACACGGAAATATATCGTTATAATGGAGTGTAGGCATTGCTTGTCGAAAGCGGCGTTCCGCATCAAACGCCGTAACTCCAAAGGATTTTGCTTTGGCAACAAAAAAATGCCTGTTTTGTCGCAGCTTGGCTAAAATATAATAACAACAATGAATGCGCTAAAATATTGCACATTAGCGCACAAAAATTAACAATTATGCTCAATAAGCTGTTATTAGTGCACGAATAATGGCTCTCAAAGTACTCTTTATAAAAAACGGTCAGGCTGCGGCATTACAAAAATGGAACGATTCCCCAAAGGGGGATGGATTCCAAGAACCAGCAGGCAATCATTCGCTTTTGTTGAAGATTGCATTCGCAAAGTTACAGTTCAGTAGAGGTGAAATGTAATACAGCAAAAAGGAGGTTATGAAAAATGTTGAAACGAAAACTGTTGAAACAGGCGCTGCCAATTTTGTTGAGTGCGGCAATGATATTCCAATCCATGCCGGCAACCGCATTGGCAGCGGAAACGACTGAAACAACAGAAGCCGTCAATGGGGAAGAAAGCTCTCAAAACGGGCAGCAGGGCGCAGATCAGGAAGCAGCAGCAGATCAAGACAAAACCCCATCAGACAGCGGGAATCAGAATCGTTCTCAGGTGGAAGGCAGCAGTCAGGATAACGCCCAGTCAGAAGAGCCCATAACAGACAATTCTTCACCAGAAAAGCTCCAGCCCGAAGACGGGAATTATGGCGGCGATAAACAGGAATCCGAGAATCCGGATAATACCCAAACAGACAGTAGACAAGATAAAGAAAATGCGGATCAAGAGAATCCAGACAATACCCAAACAGACAATAGACAGGATAAAGAAGAACTGGATAATACGCAAACAGATGATAAACAGGAATCCGAGAATCCGGATAATACCCAAACAGATAAGGATCAGACAGACAATCAACAGGATTCCGAGAATCCAGACACTGCTCAGACAGACAATTCACAGTCCGAAAGCGTCCAGCCCGATAATATTTCGGAAACGGAAACAGCAGCAGAGGGCGAAGTCAGTGAAAATAACGCTGGTGAAAATAAGCTGTTGACAGAGCTTATTATTGACGAAAACCTGTTAAGAGATGCTGTGAATAGTATTAGTTATCCCAATCGTGAGCGGTTCAAGTATAACGAGGAAAATAATAGCATCGAAACAACCTATCAAGAGGAGGCACAAGAGGGCATTGACAATATCTTTGCACCCGTGATTCAAAATTTAAAAACGTCGCCCAATAGTTCTCAAGGCATTACCATTAAAGTAGATGGTAACGAAATCAAAGAGTTGCGCAATAAACTGGATTATAAATGGCGCAGACAAAAGGCAGATGGTAGCGGTTATGAAGATATTGACATTGCACCAGTAAATGCAGGCAGCTATCAGCTTATTTTTTTCCTTGAAAAGGAAGAAGGTTTGTGTCAGGCAGCACAGGCAGAACCGATTACGCTGGTGATTCAGCCCAAGGAGTTAAAAGTAGATCTGAAACTCAATGCAAACGGCAAAAAAGAAGTTGCGCCGGGCACAACCCTAAAGGCGTTCAAAGAAGATTTAATTGCTGAATTTGCGCTTGCAGGCAAGGACGATAAGGAATACAAGGATATTTTTGTGGAAACGCCAATAATTACGGTAAAGGTAGCCGATAAGAAATTCGACGACCCAGAGTCAAAACCGTTAGAGGGCGAAGATGTTCTATTTTTAAATGGAACAGATTACTGCATGACGTTCCAAGCAGCGTTAAAGGCAGAGAAGAAAAACAATTATCTATTAAAAATGGATTTTAATATTGTGGATATTGTAGTTTCTGACTGCACGAAAACAACAGTTCTTGTTACCAATAACGCACTTGCAGAAGGGAAAGAGATTTCCACTGTTTATGCGGACAAAGCAATTAGCTTTAAGGAATTGGTTGCGCCGCATATTACGGCAAAAGTAGTGGAAGCAGGCAGCGAGGAAGATTTGGAGAAAACGCCGATTGAGGATAAACTCGAAAATCTCGAACCTGTCTGGCTGATTTACGACGGAACAGACGACACGGGAGAAGCGCAGTATATTCAGCAGGTATACGACGAGCAGTCGCCGGACGTAGGCCCTAAAGATGCCGGAACGTACTATATAGGGTTGAAGTATGCAGGAAAAGAGGGCGTTTATCAGCCATCCCAAAGCGAAGGCAAAAACCTTGTGAAAGTGATAATTGAGCCGATAATGCTGACGATGCAGCCGAAATTTGACACGGGCAAAGAAACCTTCCCTGAGGGAACAGAGGAATCCGAAGTGCTTTCTGCGTTAAAATATGCGTTGTTAGATAAGGAAGGCAAAGAACCGACAGACTTAAATGCGGATTCCAACAAAGAAATAATGTGGGGTATTTCTTATTATAGCCCTGATACAACACAATATTTCGAGCCGTTATTTAAGCTGCAGTATGCCCAGACCGATAAAGATGGCAAGGTTACTTATATTGATAATCAGGGTGCAGTTTTAGATGCGAAAAAGACATACCGCATTGTTTTTACTGGAAAGAAAGGTGTATATTCCTTCCGTTCTAATAAAAATAGTATAAAGCCGGTAGAGGAAGCAGACATTAATGATACCAGTACACAAGGCGCAAATCCAAACTACAATATTGATGTAAAAGAAACTGTTTTGGCACAGCATACGGCAGAAGTTAAAGTGACCGAAGCAGCGGCAACAACCATCAATGTAAAAGAGATTGTCGGTGACAAAGGGAACGCTTACGAAAATGCGTATACTAGAATCTACAGCGGCAGTCCGATTTTTGCAGACAGAAAAGATTACAAAAAGGCAGTTGTTTTGGATGCAGACGGCAAAGAGATTTCTGATGCAAAATATGATGCAGATACGCTGACTTATACATGGTACCGTTTGTCTGATTGGGATATCAAAGAGGATGAAGAAGGCAATCCGGTTTATGACACAAAGGGAGAGGAAATTAAAATCCCTACAAAATGGACAGAAATAAACTTTAGCAATGTATCGAAGCCGGATGAAAATATTTATTCTCCAACGGATCTGGGCGATTATATGCTGAAAATCAGCTACAAAGACCCAAATCACAAAAATCGTCCAGCCGAGGCAGAGGTATTTATCCGCATTGAGGAGCAACTTGTCAAGGCAATGCCTGCAACGGATTTTAAGGCATGGACAACAACAAAGATCAGTGATTATTTGAAAGAAATCAAAGCGTCAGATAACGCGTATCGTTTGTACAAGATTCCGAATAATGATGAAGCGAAGTTTAATGCGGAATTTGCGTCATGGACAGAGGAGCAGCGTGCGCAGAACGAACTGACAGACTGGAAGGAGAACAGCGACTATAGAATCCGTTGGTCTGTAGAGCGTGCAGATAATGACGATGCTGGAAAGATAATTCCGGACAGCTACAAAGAGATTGCGTATATCGAGTCAAATCGTGATTATGTGTCAGACCCATACAATAGCACATTTTTATCTGACTATAAAGACAATTATCGGATTGCGCTTGCAGTAAAAAATGCATTCGACGATTCATCCAATATATTAAAACATGGCTATGCCTATATTAAAGATGATATTTATGGAAATGACGGCAAGCCACTAGAAACACCCGTAAAGCATAATGAAATAAAGCCAATAACAGTCGAGGTTATGGGGGATATTGAACTGGAACTTGCAATTGACAAAGCGGCGCTTGGTGATGCAAAGAAGCCGTATGATGGCAAACCGTTTGATATCGAAGCCGCAAAACAAAAAGGGCTTGTTACCATTAAAGAAAAGCAGACGGGCAGAGTATTGACGGCGGAAGAATTAAAGGAGATTGCGCTTGAATATATCTTCTATGATTCTGGCAGCGCACCGGAGTATTCCAATAATAATGCGAAGCGGAATTTAACACAGGCAGTTAATGCCGGAAAATATACGCTGAAAGTAAGTTTTGCAGGCAACACAAAATATCGCAGTATTCCAAGCACAGAGATTGCTGAGATTGAGATTACGCCGCTTTCTGTTACCATTACACCGAAGTTAAATGAGAATGTAAAAGCAGGAAGCTTTGCCTCCGCATTGTATAATGGAGCAGAAATCGTAGTAAATCTTGAGGAATTGCCAGATAAGAAACTGCCCGAGGGCGAGGAAAATATTTTCACTCTGGTAGAAAATCAAGTATATGACAAAGGCACAAATCAGGATGGAACAAATCGTACTGGAGTTTGGTCAGGATATCCTGTTTTATGGGATGAAAGCGAACATCTAAATGAAGATCAATCGACAGCATTTTTTAGCGCGAATGTATACAAAAAAGGCGAAACCACACCATACCGAGGATTTTTGCGGGGCGATGTAACATACCAAGTGCAGTACAATAATACACTTGTTTACCCATATAACCGCAATTACAAAATTACTTATACCAAGGCAGAATATACAATAACACTGCGCGATAAGGCAGCAGTTTTGCCATATCCAAACAATAATATGCAGGTAGCGCTCCGCGATATAGACAATTCTACCGAAACGGAGTTAAAGCACACAATTATTCCAAGGGAAAGCATTCCGTTTACAAAGGAAAGAAGCTGGCGTGTGCAGGACGGCAATGAAACACTGGCAAAGAGCGGCAATTTCTTTGCATTCCGCATTCAAGCACCGAAGGAGTTTCAAGAGGATAACGATTCTTATAACGATTACTTTGGTAAATTTACTTATAAGAATGCGATTATGGACAGTGAAGTTGGCGGATATATTTTAAGTACAGATTCGTACAAGGGTTATATTGACGTTGTATTTGATGCTTCCGCAGTAAAGGCTTCCAGTACAACAGCAAGAACGTTCCAAATCCGCTGGGAGGACGGATTTACCGAGCAGTTTACAGTAGACTTTTCAGAAGCACTTTTGGATGAGGACTTAGAGAAAGCCGTTGCGCCAAAAGCATTAAAGTTTAACGGCGCAAACACGAAAATGGTAGTCGGCGAAACACAGCAGCTTGATGTGAAAATTACAAAGGCACAGTTAAGTGATGTGATTTGCTTAGGTTACAAGGTGGAAAACGGCAGTGATGTAATTAGCGTTACCGATACAGGATTTATTACTGCGTTATCGGCTGGTACAGCAACCGTAACGGTATATGCGGCAAGAATGGTAAACGGCGAGAAAAAGGATTTCAGTGAATTAGGGCTTGCCGGCAAAACTGCTGCCATTAAGATTACCGTAAGCGATGTAGCAAAACCAGCAATTAAGAAAGTGACGCCATATGATGACAATGTAAGCATAGAATACACAAAAGTTCCAAGCGGCTACCGCCGAGAAATCTACGTAATCGAGGGAAATAAGAACGCAAAAGAAGCCGAGTTTGAAACAAAAATCTCCGAGCTCAAGAAAGGGCGCTGGGAGGGTATTTTCGCAATGACTCCGATTTATATTACAGAAGAAGGATGGAGTAAAACTAATACGTATACTTTAAATACGGAAGATTATGGCAGACTGAAAACCGGCACAGATTACACCGTTTATGTGCGTAATGTCAGCGGAATCAGAAGGCTTGCGGATGGTACGCAGGTAGCAGCTTCCCATGCAGGCTCTGTGAAAGGCTTTACCACAACAAAAGCGCAGGCACGCGATTTGGAGGTATACTTTGAAACGGAGAATACGCCCGTTGAATATATTAAACAATACCAAAACGGATATGTAAGACATTCCTACTATTCTGTAGCATTAACAGAAAAGAAAGCAACGGTATCTGTAAACGGGATTTTCCGAGAGAAACCGCAGAATAACAGCGCAGAGTATGGCGATAAAGTAAAAATACCTTTGCCTGTAACGGATTCCAACTATATGAATCCTAAGATTTCTTATTATGTTACCAATGATTATGTTCCCATTAATAAGCTTGAGTGGGACGCAAAAGGCAAACCCAAATTAGCACCGACGAAAATTGCGTCCATTGACAAAAAAGGAAATCTCAAACTAAAAGGCGCTGGAACGGTCTATGTGTATGCAATAGATGAAAACAGCAACTGTAATTATGCAGAATTGGATATTACGGCAACACCAGACAGCATAACAGGTAAGAAAGCAAAATTGCAAATTGGTGAAACGGTTGACCTTTACACCTTACTACAATATAAGGCAGGAAAAACAAAGCTTCCGGATTATGAACTGGGCTTGTATCATAATGTGAAGCAGCACAAGATTGCAGTGCCGCAGCTTACGATCGATATGGAAGATTTAAGAAGCAAAGGCTATCGCGTGGAGGAAAATACAGATTTTAGAGGATACCAGCATCTGTATGTAACACCGCTTGGCAATGCTTCTAATGCAGATATTTCTGTAAGTGCGGAAGGAATCAGCAGTCCTGCAACAATTAAATTGCAGGTAAAGGCAATTGATCCGGTTAAGAACTTAAAACAGGAATATATTGACGACAATAATGTACTGATAAGTTTTAAACACACAGGCAATCTGCAATTTGGTGACGGATTTAATATTGAAGTGCGTGACGCAAGAGGTACATTAATCAATAATGGAAACCGTTTTGTGTCCAATAAAGAGTGCGAAGTAATCGAATCATACGAAGCAGAAGATTACGATAGACTGCAATATTACGACTACGATACATTGTACTATTTTACAGGAACACAGACCTATAAATATTTAATCAGCGGACTTGTAATGAAATCTTCCTATAGTGTATCTGTTACAGCAGTATCAGAGGGCACAGCAGCAAAGAAAGCGGCAGTAAAGAAGATAAAAACGACCAATATTCCGGCATATCCTTTATTTAACTTGTTAAAGGATGATAACAGCAGCGAGTGGGGCGGTATGGATATCAGCGTAACAAGCGATAGACGTAAAATGTCAGATGAAAACGGAAGCTATACGCTTGGTAACTGTGGTTATTTAATGTCAGGTAATACTTATACATTAACGGCAACCGGTGCGGATAGTGCAGCACGTCCAAGAGTGACCGACACCCTTAGCTGGAAAAGTACCAATACAAAAGTTGCTACTGTAAAGGCAAACGCAGGCACTTACACAGCAACGTTAAAGGCAGTAAAGAATGGTACTACCAATATTGAAGTAACATCAAAAATTACGAAAAAGGTAATTGCACGCTGGACAGTATATGTTAAGGCAGTCGGTGAAGCAGCACCGGATTATGCAGGGGAATATGACCCGACAGCAGCGCCGTTTATCTGGGATCCAACTTACACGGGCGGTGTTGAAGTGCTGACTTTGACGAACCCTGTATCCGTTCAGCAGCAGGAAATGAACGACAATCTCCGTACATGGGCTAAATTTACAGCACCTGCATTTGGAAGATATACATTCTATGCAGAGGGCGGAAGCATTCGTCTTTATACACAGACAGAGAAGAATGCAGCACAAAAGGGAAGCGGAAGCAGTCAAATATCAGACAAATTGCTGAAAGCCGGTCAGACAGTTTACTTAAAGATTAGCGGAAATGGTGTTACTGTTACAGCAGAAGGGACAACATTTGCAACACTGCAAAAGGGCGCACCGATTAAGGTAGACTTGCAGGCAGATGCATATAAAACGAAAACGGAATATATCTGCTTTACCGCACCGTCAAAGAACTACTATACCTTTAGTGCGGAAGACGCAGAGGGCAGATATCGTGCAATCAGCGCAGAAACAGAAGAAGGAAAGAGTGCTTCCTTAACAGCGATTGGCAGTGAAAACGGCACAAAATACGCAAAAGGTATGGAAGCAGGAGAAACCATCTACTTAAAGGTATCCGGTTCTAACCAATTATTAACCGTATCCGTAACAGACAGAGAAATTCTAAGTAGCGGAAAATTAAATAAGGATGTCAAAGAAGTTTCAGCAGAGGTAACAAAGGAAAATGAAGTATGGCTTTCCTTTACAGCCCCGGCAACGGCAAAATATACCTTTACAGCACAATCCGCAGAAGAATTTAACCTTGCGTATTATGCAAGTATTTTAGATGATTTTGCAGCGGCTTATTTTAATATTACAGAAGAACCCAAACTAGACGCAGATGGTAAGCCTGTTGCTGATGGATCTAAGATTTTTACAGGGAAACGTTCGGATGTCACTGTAAAAGAAGGAGAAACAATTCTTCTAAAATTGACAACAGAGAAGGAGAAAGCAGCCGTAAAAGTCAGCGTTTCCCTTCCGCAGACAGAAGTCTTGACACTTGGCGAAGAAAAGCCTTTAACTGTAACGGAACAGAATCCGGTATGGCTGTCTTATAAGGTAACAGAATCCGGCAGATACAATATTAAGGCAATTGCAAAAGACGCAGCAAAACAAAATACTATTCAAGAGGTAAAGGTTTATAAGGAAGATTTAGCGACACTCGTGTCACTTGCAGAGAATCATACGCTTATTGTAATGGAATCCGGCAGCCGTGACAATGGTTCGGTTCAAGTCGGCGATACAATTTATTTGAGAGTGGCAGTAGACGAGAGCGAAACAGAAACCAAGAATGCGATTGCACTTGCGGTCAGCATTACCAAGACGGCACTCAAGGCATTGGCGTTAGGAGAAACAGAGGCTTCCTTTACCAATAACAGTGAAGCATGGTATACCTTTACTGCAAAGGAAACAGGACTGTATATCTTCCAGTCACAGGTAACGCAGAATAAGGATAAAGGCACACATACTATAAGCGCAAAGCGTTATACGACGGAATTTGACAGTTATGGTTCTGATTTCGGCAACAGTGCAAATGCCGCAAGCAGTTACGATTTCTATAATGAACTAAGAATGAATGCAGGCGATAAAGTAATGTTAAGGGTTACAGCAGACCGCATTACCTCCGCGGATGCAGCAGTAGTTACAACAGCAGCTAAAATCAATGTTTCTAAGGTTACACCAACAGCACTGACGACACAAGCGCCCGCAGCAATTACATTGACAAAGAACAATGAAGCAAATTGGTATTCATTTACGGCGTCACAGGATGCTGTATATACCTTTGCAGCGAAAAAGGTAAAGGACGACAGCGGGGAAGCACGTATTCTCTATAGTGATGACCTCGATCGTTTAAGCAGTTCTTATAATAGTTTTGAAATCGGCAGCACAATCCGCCTGACAATGAAGAAGGGTGATACCTATTACTTTAAGGCAGTGCAGGTTGGAGATACGGCGGTGAATGCGCAGCTTAGCGTGTCAACACCTACGGTCGAAAAAACAACAGGACAGATAAAAGCAGAATTAACAAAGGAACAGAATGAGAAATGGTATTCGTTTACAGTGAATGTAGCAGATTACTATAACGTATCAAAGAATGTAGCAGAGAAAGACACAACTGCAAGACTGGAAATTTATGATGCTATTGATGGAAATCGGCTGTGGACTATTGATGAAAACAGCTCATCAAGCTTATATTCTTCTTGGACTGAACTTGGAAAAACATATTATCTTAAAGTTTCAACAACAGATGAAAAGGCAACCGTTAATGTTAATATTGCAGCATGGTCAGTAGAAGCAGCGGCGAATGTAGTGACTTTGGAGAATCCGAAAGATATTACAGTAAAATTAACTTCTGATAATAGGCATTCAGAGAGTACGCTTTGTTCCTTTACTGCACCGAAAGCAGGTAATTACAACTTTGTAACGGAATGGGATGAAAAAGCACCAATATATGCTTATATGTACTTGTACGAACAACAAGTGAACAAAAATAATTCAAATGATTATTTTAGTTATTCACATATTGGTAATGGTAAAGGTGTTTACTTAAAACAAGGTCAAACATATTTTGCACAAGTATATGCATACTACTATAATTTAGAGGGCGTAACAGCAGAAAGCAGTGTAAGACTTAAAGTTTCTGAAGTAATACCAGAAGGACTGAAAACACCCGCGGATGTTTCCATGAAGGCCAAAGAGTCGAAGTATTATACTTATACAGCAAAGGAAACGGGATATTATACCATTACAGTAAAAGCCAAAGATGACGCTTATCTATATCTAAATGGCACTGCATATAGTATTAATGGTAAGTATACAGGCATTATTTATTCAGAGGACAGCAAAACACAAACGCTCCAGCGAAGATTAGAGCAGGGCGACGAGATTATGCTTGCATTGGATGCATACGCTGACACCAGCTTTGTAGTGGATATGTCTGTTAACGCAGAAATTGCGCTGGACACACAGACAGAAAAGGAAGTAACTATTGAACCGGGACAGCAGAAGCATTTTAGCTTTTACGCGGTAAATGAAGGGCTGTTTACATTCCGCTCAGCTGATTTGGCAAAAGCAAATATTGCAGTATCCAATTGCAGCAGAACGTATCAAGACCAATACGGAAACAACCGTGAAGAAACACTTTCACCGCTGTACAATAAGGGCGTAGATGGATTGTATTTTGTATTAAAAAATACAAACGAACGCAGCACCATATACTTTACAGTGACAAATTATGGTGCTGCAAAGATAACATTTAAGGCAGCCGCAGAGCGTGTTGTGCCAGAAGAACTTACGCAAGAGAGCAGTGTTTCCGCAAATATTGCCAAGAATGAACTCAAGTGGCTTACCTTTAAAGCACCAGAGAACGGAAGATACACGCTGAAATCTGACAACGATAAAATAGCAGTAAAGCAGTATAATGGTTCTAACTTGGTTACTACCAATCCCACTGCTGGTTATGCGCTTAGAAAAGATGAAGTGATAACATTTGCGGTTTCTTATACAGGTGATGAGGTATCTGCTGCTGTAAAGATCAGTATAGCGCCGTTTGAATCGGAAAAACTAGAAATAGGCAAAACGGCTACAGTAACAGTGAAGAAGGGCGAAACAATATGGTATCAATTTACCGCAGAGAAACGCAATTACTATGCATTTGCAGCAAAGCCGCTGAAAGAAGGCGAAGTACTTCCGGAGATTCAAACGGTATTTTATACAGGAAGCAATAACGCTCCAATTTATAATGGCACGCTTTCAGAGGTAATTGACCGAATGGACGATCGTTATATGGAGGAAGGCGGCAGCGTATTGTTTGGATTTACAAATCCGTCTGAAACGGACGACGCAAGTTTTACATTGTCAGTAGAGAGCCGTGAAACGGTATTAGCGTTGAATAAAGCAGAAACCATAACGATTCCATCGGGTGGAAGCGCATTTGTTGAATTTACATTGCCAGATAATGGGATTTATGCAATTAAAACACTGGATGAAACGACAGGAACGAAGCTGGACGTACAATATTATACAGGAACAGGAAACTGCAGCGATTTAGGAATGCGATCCAGTTACAATGGATTCTATGCAGCGATTGCAGGCGATAAAGATTCTTCTAGGTCATTGCGAATCAGGGATTACAATAATATTGGCGAAGATGTAACAATTACAGTAATTGCAGAACCTGTAAGGAAGCAGATCTTAACGCTCAATGAAAATGGCGAAATTACACGTCAAGTGCCAATGAATGACTATGAAATTCAGTGGTTTAGCGTTACACCGAACGAGAGCAGAAGATACACAATCAATGCGTTCGATACCAATGCAGAAGATGAAGATGCGTATGTAGGGAAATATCGTGTATCATATTATTATGATTCTGAAGAGGAGAACTGGTACTATGATTATTATGATATCAGCGCAATCACATATATGCCGTCTGGAAATGAATTTTTATTCTATGTGCAGGCATACAATGAAAATGCAAATGTACAAATTACAATAAAACCGTTTGCACCACAAGTTTTAAGAGGGGATGTAAATGAAACATTCAGCCTTAATGCAAACTATGGTAAGTGGTATGAGTATCAAGTTGAGGAAGATGGGCTTTATACGTTTAACCTAACTTCTGACAGCGGTGAGGAAGAGGAAATGTATCTTACCCGCAATCCGGAATATGAAGAGGAAAGACGGGAAGGCAGAGCATATGGCAGTAATGTATCCATGATGCTAACAGCAGGAACCAGTATGTATATCCGCGTGTCAAACTGGAATGATGATGAGGACAGCACAATAAACTATACACTTACTGTACGTAAGCAGACATTAAAACAGGTCTATAACGAAACAGTTAATTTTGCAACATACGGCGAACAGCATTGGTTGGAATTTACAGCAGATACAACAGGAAACTACCGCATTATAGGAAGTACGAACCCTTCCAGAGATGACGCTGATTTCTGGTTGGAATACTATGATAATAAAACAGATCCAGCACCAAGTGAGCAGGATGGGATACGAAAAGCAAATGTATACAGTGGAACAACACCATATGTTTTAGCAAATAAAAGCATAGCGGCAGGAGAAACAAAGTATATTAAGCTGTATCCGTACTATGCAAATAATCATGGTGCACAAGAAGCTATGGGAGAAAGCATCAATGTAACGATTTATTTACTTGAAGATTAAAATAACGAAAACGAATCATTAATTAGTCGTTTATAAGAACGCTGTAACAGTCAGGCAATCTGGTCTGTTACAGCGTATTTTTTGTTGCAAAATCCTTGACAAGTATATTATAATAGGAAGAAATAAAATAACGCATTGAACAGTTCCTAGGTCAGACATCTTAGGAGGGAAATCATGAAACAGCATGAAGCAGAACAAAAACGAATGAAAGCAGAAGCATTAAAAATTTTTCAGGAAAAATTAATTCCAAGGAGTAGGCAGAAATCATCGAAAAACCAATTTGCAGGCTTAGAGAATGCTGTAATTCAGTGGGGATGGCTGGATACTTATGAGATAGTGCCGCGCTGGGAACAGGATTTGATAGAGCAAGAACTTTGGGAAAATTTAAACAATCTAATCTATCAGAAAATGCGGGAGGAAAGTTTGCCTTCTGTCAATCATATGCTAGGTTATGATCATGCAGGACGGTTTTGGCAGATACTTCAGGCGTATGCCTGCGGCGATCTGGCGTCTGTGCCGCGGATGCTGCCCAAGGAGATTGGCGTGGCAAAAGGACATTATCCATGTTTTCGTGTGGCAATTAATCTAATAATTTCTGAAATATATTGTGATAATGCAATAAAAACAGAAGCACTTGCGGCGGCGGATAAGTTTCTTACTGGGAATTTCAGCCAGTGGGAAAAAGGTGTAATTATGTTTCTAGCAGGTATCAGCCGCAGAAAACTGGATATTCTCGGCGATGCTTTGGAGTTGGTATGCAGAGGCTGGAATCGTCAATTAACAATATCGTGGGATAAAGCGTTTTGCCGTCATGCGCATGGTCTTTATGGTTACGCATTAACCAGATTAAGCAAAGAGGAAGTGGATTGCATTAAGCTGCCGAACTTTCCGAATTTTTCACAGGGTTATGCACAGTTTCAGAAGACATTTATCCGAAATGCTATGAAAGAACAGCCCCAATTTACACTTTATTTGGAATTTCCTAAGGAGATGGAAATTGTAAATCAGATTTATTTTCTGCCAGTGGCAGTTAGTGCATTACATATGGAAAATTGTGCGCGCGTATTGGATTGGCAGCAGATGCTGCAGGAGATGGCAGCAGAGCTGCGCACCGTAATGGGGAAAAAATAGTAAACAGGAAGCCAAAGACCAAATGATGTTACTTTTCATACCCACGCCAAAGTAGTGGGAATCATGCGCCAAAATGCTTGCACTTTAGCATTTTGTGTGCATCAATTGTTGCAATTCACACTGAATGTTCGTAAATTGTTGCAAAATCTGGCGTTTGTGTGAATTGTAACCAAATGATTGCTAATTTTGTCGTATTTCACCGCGTTTATATTGAAAAAATAGTGAATTTCTGTATACTATAATTACAGCAATTGATACTCGCGAACGCGAAAGCTTGGAAAAATAAGAAAGGAGTTTCGTAGATTATGGGACTGATAAAAGCAGGAATTGGAGCACTAGGAGGAACACTTGCCGACCAGTGGAGGGAGTTTTTTTACTGTGACGCAATGGATAAGGAAGTATTGGTTGTAAAGGGACAGAAGCGCGTAAGCGGACGTTCTTCCAATACGAAAGGAAATGACAATATTATTTCTAATGGTTCTGGAATTGCTGTGGCAGATGGTCAATGTATGATGATTGTAGAACAGGGGAAAGTAGTCGAGGTCTGCGCCGAACCGGGCGAATTTACATATGATACCTCAACAGAGCCTAGTATTTTTTATGGTGGATTAGGTAAGGGAATTAAAGATACGTTTGCTACAATCGGGAAACGGTTTACATATGGCGGCGATACGGGTAAGGATCAGCGTGTGTATTATTTTAATATCAAGGAGATTATGGATAATAAGTTTGGTACGCCAAATCCTGTTCCGTTTCGTGTGGTGGATTCCAAAATTGGGTTGGATGTGGATGTTTCTATCCGTTGCTCCGGCGTGTATTCCTATATGATTTCAGACCCGCTTGTGTTTTATTCTAAGGTCTGCGGAAATGTGGAACGGGAGTTTACAAGGGAGGAAATCGAAAGCCAGTTAAAGACGGAGTTTATCAGTGCATTGCAGCCTGCATTCGGAAAGCTGTCCGATTTGCAGATTCGTCCCAATCAGATTGTTTCGCATAATAAGGATTTGGAAGATGCGATGAATATTGCGCTTTCTACAAAATGGGGTAAGCTGCGCGGCTTAAAGGTGGTCAGCATTGCACTGGGGTCGGTTACACTGCCGCCGGAAGATGCAGAGATGATTAAGCAGCTCCAAAAGGCGGCTGTTTTGCAGAATCCAAATATGGCAGCCGCTACATTGGTTAATGCGCAGGCAGATGCCATGAAATCGGCAGCTTCCAATTCAGCAGGTGCGATGACTGGGTTTATGGGCATGGGAATGGCAATGAACGCAGGCGGCACAAATGCACAGAATTTATTTGCAATGGGACAACAGCAGGCACAGGCAGCACCTGTAGCACCACAGCAGGCAGCAGCTTCAAGTTTTTCCGATACTTGGAAATGCTCTTGCGGTGCAGTTGGAACGGGTAAATTCTGCACGGAATGTGGTTTGCCCAGACCATCCGATAACGGCTGGACTTGTTCCTGTGGCACTCTTAATAAAGGTAAATTTTGTCAAAACTGCGGTGCAAAAAAGCCAGAGGGAGCACCATTATATCGTTGCGATAAATGCGGCTGGGAGCCGGAAGATCCTGCGCACCCGCCGAAGTTCTGTCCAGAATGCGGTGACATATTTGATGAAAAAGACAGAAGATAAAAGGGTTGCATGGTGTGACTTGTTATAGGTTGATCAAGTCGAATTGTAACTTTTATATTTGAGATTATTGAAGGAGGGAGTATAATTACTTTGGCTGGATTACAAGAGTATAAATGCCCATGCTGTGGCGGCGCGATTGCCTTTGACAGCACGGCACAAAAGATGAAATGCCCGTATTGCGATTCTGAGTTTGAAATGGAAGCACTGGCAAGCTATGATAATGAGTTGAAAAATCAACAAGAAGATCAAATGGATTGGGAACTTTCGGACAATGCTCAGTGGCAGGACGGGGAAGCCAATGGACTAAAAACATATGTTTGCAAATCGTGCGGCGGTGAAATTATAGCCGATGAAAATACCGCGGCGACATCGTGCCCGTTCTGCGGCAATCCGGTGGTTGTGATGGGGCAGTTTTCGGGTGCGCTAAAGCCGGATTACGTGATTCCTTTTAAGTTGGATAAAAAGGCAGCAAAGGAAGCACTGAATCGGCATTATGGTGGGAAGCGGTTTCTCCCCAAAGTATTTCAGGATCAGAACCATATTGATGAAGTCAAAGGCGTGTATGTACCGTTTTGGCTTTTTAATGCAGATGCGGCGGTGAACGCGCGTTTTAAAACCACGCGGATACAGACTTGGAGTGATAGTGAGTATTATTATACCAAAACTAGTTATTATGCGGTGACAAGAGGAGGCAGTATCGGTTTTGAGCGTGTTCCTGTCGATGGTTCTTCCAAGATGGCTGACGACCTTATGGAATCGATTGAACCATTTGATTTTTCAGAAGCAGTGGATTTTCAGACAGCTTATCTTGCTGGATATCTTGCGGATAAGTATGATGTGGATGCTGCGCAAAGTATGGAGCGCGCAAACGAGCGCATTAAGAAAAGTGCGGAACAAAATTTTCGTCAAACAGTGCAGGGATATGCTTCAGTAATTCCGGAAGCAATGAGTGTCCGGCTGCAAAATGGAAAAGCAAAATATGCATTGTATCCAGTATGGCTTTTAAATACAACATGGGAAGGAAAACAATACACCTTTGCTATGAATGGTCAGACTGGAAAAATGGTCGGTGATCTGCCGCTGGATAAAGGCGCTTACAGGAAATGGCTGTTTGGTTTGTGGGCAGTTGCAAGTGCAGTTGTGTTTGGCATCAGCTATTTGCTGTGGATGTTATAGGGAGGTGTGTGATGAAGAAACGAATTGCAGCATTTTTCCTAATCATTTTCTTATGTTTTACAGTTTCTGCAGCGGCTTATGCACAAGAGGAATCAAATATTGATTCTGGAAATGGGTTAAGGCTTGCGGATATGGCAGACCTTTTGCAGGAATCCGAAGAAAAAGCACTTTTGGCACTTTTGGATGAAATTAGCGAAAGACAGCAGCTAGACATTGTTGTTGTTACTGCCAATACACTGAACGGAAAAACACCTATGGAATATGCAGATGATTTTTACGATTACAATGGTTATGGTTTTGGCGCACAAAAAGATGGCGTGCTTCTGCTGGTTAGCATGGAGGACAGAGATTGGTGGCTCTCCACTACAGGATATGGGATAACAGCGTTTACAGATGCGGGAATTACATATATTGGAGAACAATTTCTGCCAGCTTTGGGCGATGGTGATTATGCAGATGCGTTTACAACGTTTGCACAGCTTTGTGATACATTTATTACACAGGCAAAAACAGGAGAGCCATACGATAAAGGCAGTTTTCCCAAAGAACCTTTTTCATTCGGAGCTAATGCGTGCATTGCGTTGGTTGTTGGGGGCTTTTTTGCGGTAATTACGACAACAGCAATGAAAGGTAACCTAAAATCTGTACGCTTCCAAGCGGCAGCCTCCGATTATGTGAGAAGCGGTAGTATGCAAGTTACAGAGGCAAAAGAATTGTTTTTATATACGCATATCGATCGTATCAAACGGCAAAAAGAAAGCAGTTCCCAAGGCGGCGGTTCTACAACGCATATTTCGTCTTCCGGCACGAAACACGGTGGTGGCGGTGGGAAATTCTAAAAAAGAGTATTTCAATATGACAAGGTGCTGTCGGAAAATGTGGTTTCCGACAGCACCTTGGCTGCGTTGATACGGTAAATACCGTTTGCTTTTTTCGTAATTGTGTACAATTCTCCTAATTGTTTTAAAAGTTTTTCCGGCTTTTGCTTACGAAGCAGTGAAATTGTAGTATCGGTATACAGGATATCTCCTATTCTGTCTTTTCCTAATTTGTATAGGCAGGCGTAGGACAAGTAACAGTTCAGATAACCCATTGAACTGTTACGTATCCAGCCATTGGAAATC
>CBCOYO010000046.1:23220-23542 GCA_965114465.1 uncultured Lachnospiraceae bacterium | reverse complement strand
AAGAAATATCCTGCGCAATCTGAGCACTTATTTTCCTACAATTCCTAAGGAACTGATTTTTGCGTAATTGCTTTTGCAATTTGATATGGGAGAAAAAGACAAGCAATATGAAAAGTAATTTCTGAACAGTTCCTTAATATTGTCGAAAGGAATAATGAGAAATGGAAATACCCAAGATTTTTGAAAGCGAGTATCATTTTTGTGAGATTTTATGGGAGCATGAGCCGGTGTCAAGCAGCGAACTTGTGCGGCTTTGCAATGAAAAACTGGAATGGAAAAAGTCTACAACATATACCGTAATTCGGCGGCTTTCTGAGCGTGG
>CBCOYO010000046.1:0-23210 GCA_965114465.1 uncultured Lachnospiraceae bacterium | reverse complement strand
TTCAGTCAGAAAATGCGATTGTAACGTCGCTGATTTCAAAGGAACAAGTTCAGGCGGCAGAAAGTATGGAAGTGGTTGAAAAATCGTTTTCGGGTTCGCTCCCCAACTTTATTGCTGCTTTTGCCAGAACAAAAACGCTCACTCGTAAGGAAGTGGATGAAATACAGAAAATTATTGATGCCTATAAGGATTAGGAAAGTGTTATGATTGCATACAATCATTGTGCGTTTTGATAGAATGGGAGGTTTTTGGATGGAAAAATTATTTTTAACAGTGCTTAATCTTAGTATTACGGCAAGCTATTTGGTTATTGCAGTGATTGTCGCAAGGTGGCTGCTTAGAAAAACTCCCAAAAGCATAGTCTGCTATTTGTGGCTGCTGGTGGGAATACGATTGATATGCCCGTTTAGCGTGGAATCTGCGTTTAGCTTGCTGCCAAAACAATTATCATTTGACAACAGACAAATCTTTTGGAACAGCCAAAGTGAAAACGACACAGATGGAACAAACGCAAACGGTTTTAATGTTGAAGCAATAAATCCCGACAATTTATTTCCAGATAAAATAGACCCAGATAGTTCCGAAAAAAATAGTTTAAATCAAGGCAATATGAATCAAGACAACACGAATCAAGGCAATATGAATCAAGACAACACAAATCAGGATAAAGTGAATCAGGACAATATGAATCAAGACAACACGAATCAAGGCAATATGAATCAAGACAATACGAATCAGGATAAAGTGAATCAACAAGATAACACGAATCAGGATAAAGTGAATCAGGACAATATGAATCAATATAACATGAATAAAACTGGCATTAAGCAAAGTAATTCTACGCAAGCCATCACAATATTTCCGCCTCAAATTTATCGTATTGCATCTTATTTCTGGCTTGCCGGAATACTTGTAATGTTTGTTTACTTTGTGGTAAGCTGGCGGCGTGTGCAGAATAAGGTGCGCACAGCAATTCCAATGGATTTGGCAGGAATAAAATATTATCAGTGCGACAATATTTCTTCGCCGTTTTTGTTTGGTATTGTGAAACCAAAGATTTATGTACCTTCTCATATTGCTAAGCAAGAACTTTCCTATGTACTGCGGCATGAAACGGCGCATCGGCAGCGGCGGGATTATATGGTGAAGCCAATAAGTTATTTGTTGCTGATGGTGTATTGGATAAATCCAATATTATGGGCAGCGTATATTCTACTTTGCAGGGATATTGAACTTGCCTGTGATGAGCAGGTTGTAAAAGAAATGGGAACAGATTGCAAAAAGGCGTATTCGCAGGCACTTTTAACCTATTCTGTAAGCCGTAGCAGCATTGCAGCCTGTCCCGTAGCGTTTGGAGAGATTGGAGTGAAACAGCGTGTGAAAAATATATTAAATTATAAAAAGCCTACTTTTTGGGTATTTTTGGCAGCAGTCGCAGCAGGAATTGTAATAACGGTCTGCTTTATGACAAAACCGAAAATGCAGGATACAACAGATAAGAATATTGCTGAAAATACGGATAATTATGAAAATTTTGCGGCGGCTGAATATGATAAGCATAATGTTAGTAACAACAATAAGAATATTGGTAATACAGAAATTTCTAAGATTACAGAAAATAATAAAATCATAGAATTAGTAGATATTCAAGCATCAGAGATATTTCATTTGTCAATTCCGCGTGACTTAGCAGATTTATTAAGCTTTGAACCATTGTCTGACTTTGCGCTTTCCATAAAGTCAGCAGATAAACAGGCTATAATTGGAATTATGTGTGTAATGCAGGCAGAAGATATTCATGCGTTACTAAATAATAATGAATTCTATCTGATTGGGACATATGGCGCTAACAATATATTAGCATCTGGCAAAGCAGCAGGTGAAGCACTGTCTGATACAATTATTTATCAAGAAAATTTGGAGTTGAATTTACCAGATGATATTATCCGTCAAGAGGGATTGGATATAGAAGGTTCAGAGGGGATTATCCGTCCAGAAGAACCCAACGAGGCAGATGAAAAAGGCGGTGTTTTGCCTATTCCCAATGCAGACGGAACACAAAAGCCCGAGAAATTGCCTAATTCCGACGGGGGATATACCGCAGGCGTAATCGGAGAAATTAAGAAAGAAAGCGAAAATAAAGGCAGCAATAATGCAAACAGTGATCGTACAAACCGTTTCCCCAATAATTTTTGCTATATTTTTATTCCGGCAAAGCAGACAGCATGGCAGGCAGAGAAAGCACAAGAATTGCAATTGCTTCAAGATAAAGTGATTTCGCTGCTAGAAACCGTGAAAATTTCGGAAGTAGGGCAGCTTGCGAAATATCAGGATATTACAGTAAATCATTTTGACGAAACGGAAAAAGCCGCTTTGGAGGAAGAACGTAAGAAATTGGAATCACAGAGAACTTCAGAAACAGAAGCTGAAAAAACTGCCTTGGAAGAACAGCTTGCGAAATTAAATCGTCAGATAGAGTTGGAATCACAATTAGCAGCAGTAAAACAGCAGATAAAAGATTTCACAGCAAATGAGCAAAAAAATCAAAATACAGAGGAATCTGTCAATAATTCTGCAAATAATAGCACTGTACAAGGAGCAGATGCCGCAAATTCCAATATTGTTCTGCATAGTAAGCAGATTGCTTCTAAATTAAAAGAAGATGCGCAGCGGCTGGAAACCTATTTTCCAGATCATCATGAACAGCAGAAAGAATTAGTGCAGTCGTCAGATTTAGACGGTGATGGAATTGACGAAGAAATAACAATGACAAACTTAATGTATAACGGCGGGGACGGCGGTTATGCAATATCTGTAAAACGAAATGGCACAGAAATTCCGATGCCACAGATGTACAAGGAGGATACATTTCCGTATTTTGTAAAATATAATCCGTCAGAAGCACTAGAGGGAACAGATGTTGTATTAGAAGTTTATGCCGGTTATAATGTAATCTGTGCCCTAACATCAGATGCCCTGTATGAACTCTACCTGCAAAAAGGGGAATTGAGTGAATACAAGCAATATACAAAGAACAAAGGTACAAAACAGACACAAAATGAGATGGGATCTATTATCTATACCATTGATGCGAATGAAAAAATTAATGGTGATGCTGTTAGCGGTTTTACAGTGCAGACCATTAATGGAAAGCAGGTATTAATATTAAAAACCTATTTATCAGGAATATTGGGGCATGTGGATACCCTTGGATATATCCTTACATATATGACACTCAGTGAAAATGATATTTGGGAAGTAAGACATGAATTCTTGCTGGAGGGTTTATTCCAATCAATGCTAGAAGATGATTAAGAATAGAATAATACCCAAGATGGAAAGAGGTTGTCGGGAAATAATAGTATTTGCCTAATATATTGTTTGAATTATTTAAGTATGTAACAATATAATGAGGGAAAACTGCATATTCTGACAGCTTCTTTTTGTTTGGATAAACATAGAGAGGGATAAAATGGTGCATATTCCGCAAGGCAGATTATTGAATAAAAAATAAAATTTATTGATGCAACCTGTAAGAATAAAATCCTTCTATTATAATAGAGTAGATGATTTAATTAAGGAACTGTAGGAAAATAAGTGCTCAGATTACGCAGGATATTTCTTCAAGATTGTAGGAGAAAAAACGCAGGCATAGCGGGCTGCGGCGAGGCTTTTTCTCCTGCAAGATTAGAGAAATAGACAAGCAAGATGTGTCACTTATTTTTTGGCAGTTCCTAAAATCAAAAACAGCACAATATTTTAAAATAGAACAAAGGAGGTTATAATTCAGAAGTTTGAATTGTAATTAAAGGGGGTGAATAGCGTGGAGGATAATATGATTATTGATTTGTTTTGGCAGCGTTCCCAGCAGGCAATTACAGAAACCGCAGCAAAATATGGTATTCGCCTGCAAAGTTTATCTATGAATATTTTGCATGACCGCGAGGACGCGGAGGAGTGCGTAAATGACACATACCATGCGACATGGAATTCGCTGCCGCCAGAGAAACCTAACTGTTTTTTTGCATATCTGGCAAAACTGACAAGAAATTTTTCCTTTGGAAAGTATGATTACCGTCATGCTCAGAAACGAACAGCGACCATAGTGGAGTTAAGTGGAGAGTTGGAAAACTGTATTCCTGCTCCCAATGACTTAGAGCGGAAAATGGAGAGCGAAGAAATTGGACGGGTTATCAGCGATTTTTTGTATATGCAGTCTATAGAAATGCGGAAAGTTTTTGTACGCCGTTATTGGTATATGGATTCTATACAGGCGATTTCACATGCATATGGTATTAGTGAAAGCAAAGTAAAATCGATGCTTTTCCGTATGAGGAACAAACTGCGTGCACATCTGGAACAGGAGGGGATTATATTATGAGAGGAGAAGATTTATTAAGGGATATTGAATATATCAATGATGACCTAATCGAAGAAGCAATGGAGGATAAAAATAACACAGAAAGTAATAATGCAAACTATAGTACAACAAAAGTGCTTTCTGGCGGGGAAAAGAAACGTTTTATATGGAGAAAATGGGGAAGCATTGCTGCTTGCGCCACAGTACTTGGTATATCAGCAGCGGTGATTTGGGTACATTCCAATAAAAAGTTGGAAGAAATCCCTATTAAAAATGAAAGCAGCCAAAATATAGCCATTTCAGAAGAAACGATGACTTTAGAAAATGCGCAGGTGCAAAGTAATATAGCAGCGGATGAAAGCAATAATAAAATTCAAGAAAATTATGCCGCTTCGGATAATATGGAAGCTGCTGTACCAGAAGCTGCTGTATCAGAAGCTTCTATAGAAACTAATATAGAGGCTAATATACAAGATGATAAAATAGCATCGGCGCAGGATTACGATAAAGCTGTGCCAGAATTGGCAGAAGAATCAACATTGACTACAAAAAAGCAGGGAACAGAAGATTTGGAGCAGGATGATATAGGTAATTTTCCCAGCTTTGAAAGTTCCGAATATACAATAATTAACGATTTTCCACCAAAGCAGCCAGCGCCAGATACTACGGATAATGCGCTGATAAGAGAAGAATATTGTTATAAAGTGCCGGAAAAAGGAACATATTTTTATCATCATGAGCTGAAAGAAGCAATTGCGTATTACTGCGGGCAGGAGGATGGTACACAGTCTGCGGATATGCCGGTATGTGCGTTTCAAGTGGTAGTGGATATTTTCGGCGACCAAATAATTCCTATGGCAGAGGAAAACACAAATCAACAAAACGCACAGGAGCAACAAAGCATATCCAAGCAACAAACGACAGAAAGCAGCAAAAACAGATTAGAATATGCTATGTTAAGTCAAAGTGATGATGGTAAGAAGTTGCTGGAACAAGAGTATCGCAGGCTGGCAGCAGCAGGGTATCAGGTTGTGCTTTCCACGGATTATAAATTAACCGGATTATTTACAAAAGAAGAATTGGATCATTTTCAGGCATCATCGGAATATGGCTATGCTTTCCGGTTTGAAAGTGAATTGTAAATGATAAGAGCATTTGTGCCTCGCCGCAGGCGGCTTGAAATGCGCAAATGCCGTTGTTATAACTATAAGGAACGGTTAACAAATTACGCATGACAATTGCTTGTCTAAATGCCCATCTGCGGCATCAGAAAATCTTGACATAAGGCATTGCTCTTTATGTCTTTGCCTCCTATGCCTGCGATGTTCTTCTAATTACAAAGTAATTTGCATAGGAACATTTATATGGCATACTTGTCACAAGTAATTTCTGAATAGTTCCTAAGCGGCTGGAAGCTGTGAATAGTATAATATTGCATAATAAATTATACTACATAACGCCAGAATTTACCGTAATGCACTGGTTAAACGTATATGGCTGGCGTTATGTAGTCAGGTTACTCGGAAATTTTAACTGTTAAGCAGTATAAATTGTACGGAGCTGTCGGAAAAGGATGTATATGTATTCCCAATATATTGTTTGAATAATTGGTGTGAGCCAGCAAGATATTGGGTGTAAACTGCATTATCCAACAGCCCCAGATAGGAGCGGCTATGAAAAAAAAGATGATAATAACAGTGATGACATTATCCGCAATGTGTCTGTTTGGCGGATGTAAAAAAGAACCAGAGGCAAAATCCCCTATGCCAGTTGCGGAGGAAATAAATTCTACCGAAATACAAACAGAATTAGAAACCAGTGAGAATCAGACAACAAAGCAACAGCCAGAAATCCTTGCCACAAATTTAACACAACAGGAACTACCAATGGAATGTATTGATTACAGTATAGATTCGTATAATGGATTACAACAATTTAGTTATCAGCTATTTCAACAAAATATAGGAGATGAAAACCCTGTAATTTCACCGATATCGGCATATCTGGCGCTTTCTATGGCTGGTTTTGGCGCAGACGGCCCTACGTTGCAGGAGTTTCAAAAGGTATTAGGTGAAATGGACGATATGGCAATCTATTCTGATAATTTCATGAGTACTTTGCAGCAACAGTCCGAGAATTTAACGCTTTCTCTTGCCAATTCCGTGTGGATGGATAATCATTTTACTGCGGATAAATCATGGCTTGGCGAAGTGAAATCTTTTACGCGCGCAGATGTGTTCCAGTCAGACATTACCAGTATAGAAACGATGAATAGCATGAATCAATGGGTAAAGCAGCATACAAATGGTCTAATAGAACAAATATTGGAGAAGCCGCTGGACAGCGATACACGGCTTGCTTTATTGAATACTCTATATTTTAAGGCAAAATGGGAAACACCATTTGAACAAATGGACACTTATACCGAGGCGTTTCGTTTAGAAAATGGCAGTGTGATTCCAAATGAAGAAGCGGCAGAGAATTATCATAACGATAGCAGCAGTACAGTAGATGTGCCAATGATGCACAAGTATGGAGAATATTACAGCTATATCGCAAATGAATTTGCAGAAGGTGTGATACTGCCATATCAAAACAGCAGTACTGCAGAAATATATAATATGCCTGATATGCCAGTTGAGGAAGATGCAAAGGGAGTCTGCGCAACGCCAAATCTTGCATTCATTGCGTTAAAACCAAGAAATACAGAAAATTATCAAAAGTTCAATAGACAAACTAAATATGAAGAAACTTTGACAGATTATCTTATAGGAGAATCCACCGTAAGAGATATGTATAGGATGTTGACCAATGAAGTCATTGCGGATTTATTGGTCAATAGACAAACTAAATTAGTCAATTTAAATCTTCCGAAGTTTGAGATTACTTTTGAAAAGAAGTTAAATGAAAGCTTGAAAAATGTTGGATTAAAGGAATGTTTTGACGAGGAAAAGGCTAATTTTTCCAAGATGGGAACCACGACTGCTGGCGGAAACCTTTATATCGATCTTGTGTTTCAGAAGGCAAAGATTATTGTAGATGAAGAGGGAACAGAAGCAGCAGCGGTAACAGAAGTCTTAATAAAAGAAGAATGCGCATCCATAATAGACGAAGAACCGATAAACGTATATTTTGATGAACCGTTTTTGTATATGATTATGGATATGGATAAAGAAGTACCGCTGTTTATAGGTATTATGGATAATCCAGAGGTATAGTAACAGCGCTTTTGGTGCATAGAATAGGAAATTGTACACAGATTAGAAGCAGTCAACACAGAAATTGTCTTTGCAGAACTGGAGAAAAACATTTTGAATACGTACCAAATAAAAATAAATCCCAGAGCAAGAAAAGGTTATCGGCAGTTGTGGTTGACAATTACATTGTTATACTTATGAACGAAAACGTTTGACGGCTTAAATGTATCACGAGTGAGCGTATTGGCAGTGTTGAACAGAAATCGGCAGATAAATGCATTAACGAGTATACTTTCTGATAGCTTTTTTATGCACACGCCGATGCAGAGGAAATATGCTATTGCATGGCGTATCGGCAGCGCACGAGTAGGGAAGAGGAAACTTCTCTACTCGATTTCATCCGGCAAAATCTTTTCTAAAATTTCCTTATCATTCGATTCCTCATGTACCGTAACATGATCATTTTCGGGTATCTCATTGCCGCTAAGCAGATGCCCGATATATTCTACCCGCTCCATTGCCCGGATATAATATTGATATGCTAAATCCGCGTCATAAGCACTGTAAGCTTCCGATTCAAACGCCGCATGATAATGTGAAACTGCGTCAGACATATTTTGGCTTGCTTCGTCAGCAAGTGTTTCAATACTTTGGTATTGTGTATCTTCTGGAACAGAAAGCGCAGCAAACTGGGCAAATTCATTATCCAAATTATCCAGAATTTCTAACATTTGATCCGCAGCGCCTTCACTGGTCACATCCAATCCGTTTAGTTGTGTATCAGCCTCTTTTAATACATTAGAAAAATTGGTTACAGAATCCGAAAAAGCTGCAAAGGCATCATCTTCTTTGGAAGCCTTGCCGCATCCGCCAAGACAAACTGTTACAAATAACGTGGTAAGGATAATTTTATATTTTTGGAATTTTTCGTTTTGCAATGTATTGTTTTGGAATTTTTCGTTTTGCAATGTATTGTTTTGAAATTTGTCGTTATGTAATGTATTGTTCTGGAATTTGCTGTTTTGCAATGGATTGATTTGTGAAAAGTACATAATATATAATTTATTCTTTTGTAATTTAGAACAAGGAATATTTTTTAATATTTTTTGTATCATATCATAAATGCCTTTCTTACTTGATATTGATCTGTTTACCGTAGCAAATCATTATCACTTTACCATATATTTGCATGAAAAGCAATGTATGTTACTTTTGGGTTGCAATACAGTGAAATTTTGTGTATAATGACTAAAAGGGCTTCCGGTTTGAGGGTGGAAGCCATAAAATATTACAAAATGGAAAACGATTTCCTAGAAAGGGCAGGGCTACAGTTATGGAATTTGCAGCAGTTTATCACAGAGCAGTTGATAATTATTGTTATATGTTGGATGAAAACCAGCTTATTATAAATATCAAAACAGGATATGATGTAAAGGAAATCAACATTGTTTATGGCGATCCTTTTGCAAACGGTATTTTAGGCGGCGGCGAGGAGTGGACAGGTCAAAAGGCGAATATTCCATTTAAAAAGCGATTAAAATATCAGCTTTGGTGGACAACCACAATTAAACCAGCATTTAAGCGTTTGAAATACTATTTTGAATTGGTCACAGATAATGAACGTTGGTACTATTTTGAAGATGGTTTTGTCAGTGAAGAACAGATGCATTTAAAAGGACGTAGCAGACAATGCTTTACAATGCCTTGGATGAATCCAATTGACATTAATCGTGTTCCATCATGGGTCAATGAAACTGTGTGGTATCAAATATTTCCGGATAGGTTTTGCAATGGCGATCCATCCATTAATCCTGAAAATGTAAAGCCTTGGAAATGCGAGAAAGTTGCGTCTAGGGATCTTTACGGCGGAGATTTGCAGGGCATAATTAATAAGCTGGATTATTTGCAGGATCTAGGGATTACAGGAATTTATACAACGCCGCTAAATGAATCCCCTTCCAATCATAAGTATGATACGACAGATTATGAGAAAATTGATCCGCATTTCGGCGGAGATGACGTGATGGCACGCTTTGTGGAGGAGGCGCATAAGCGTGGTATCCGTGTAATGCTAGACGCGGTATTTAACCATAGTGGATATTTTTTCAAGCCATGGCAGGATGTGCTGGAAAAAGGGCGTGGGTCACAATATTTTGACTGGTTTATGATTAATGAGTTCCCATTTTCGGATAAATGGGATGCAGCGAAAAAAGGACAGCTTTACACATTTGCCTTTTTCGACAATATGCCGAAATTAAATACCAATAATAAGGAAGTGCGCAAATATCTTATTCGTATGGCGTGCGGCTGGGTAGAGAAGTATAATGTAGATGGAATCCGCATGGATGTGGCAAATGAGGTTTCGCATAGGTTTTGCAAAGAGCTGCGCTATGCTTTAAAGTCTATAAAACCGGATATTTATTTGCTGGGTGAGATTTGGCATGACGCGATTCCCTGGCTGCGCGGTGATGAATTTGACTCTGTAATGAATTATCCGCTGGCAGGCAGTTTAAAGGACTTTTTCTTAGATAAAAGTTTGACAGGAGAGGACTTTGAGTTTATGGTAAACCGCTGCTATACCAACTATATGCAGCAGACCAATGATGTGCTTTTTAATATGCTGGATTCACATGATACCATTCGGCTTAGAAATGTGACAAACAACCTTGAAGAGTACAACAGCCTTTTGGCGTTGCTATTTACCATGCCGGGAAGTGTGTGCGTTTATTATGGCACGGAGATAGGCATGGAGGGCAGCTTTGATCCGGACTGCCGCCGCTGTATGCCTTGGGAGGATATTGAACAGGGCAAATATAATGAACAGATTTCCTTAACGAAGCAATTAATTAAGCTGCGCAAGGAAGAGCCTTTAATGCGGGAGCGCAATTTCCATTTTCCGTCTGACTATGAAAATCCAAGGATTGTGCAGTTCCAGAAAATGGGCTGGGGAGAAACCCTAGAAGTGATTGCAAACAGCAGTGATCAGGATATCGAAGTGATTAAAGACAAAAACAGCAAGATTATTTTTTCCAGAAAGTTAGAGGGCGACGTGCTTCATGCAAATGGTATATGCATACGGTATTTAAGCAATCAGCAGAATATTTAAAAAATAGTATAAGAAAATTCTGATATAAGTAAAATAGAACAAGCAATACTTATATCGGGATTTTTTAATAAAAATTGATTGCAATCCGAACGAATGTATGATAAAATAACAAACACATATTCAGAATAAAAGTTCGAGGAAATGTAGAGGGAAAGGGAATGCAGCAAGAAATAGCGAGTGCAGAGAAAATTCAAACATTTACAAATAATAAAATGGGCATTATGGAAAAGCTGGAAATATTATCCTGTGCGGCGAAATATGATGTTGCATGTACCAGTTCCGGCGTTGACAGGAAAGGCAATGGAAAGGATATGGGCGGTTGTCTGGCAGCGGGAATTTGTCACAGTTTTTCGTCAGATGGAAGGTGTATTTCTCTGTTAAAAATATTAATGTCAAACGAGTGCATTTTTGATTGTAAGTATTGTATTAACCGCCGGAGCAATGATTTGCCTCGTGCAACTTTTACGCCGGATGAGATATGCGAATTGACAATGAATTTTTATCGAAGAAATTATATAGAAGGACTATTTCTTAGTTCAGGGATTATCAATAACCCAAGTTATACAATGGAACTGATTTATGAAACGCTCTACAAGCTTAGAACAGTGTACCGCTTTCGTGGATATGTCCATGTAAAAGGGATTCCAGGAGCTGATGCAAGGCTGATACAGCAGACGGGATATTTTGCGGACAGGATGAGCGTAAATTTGGAACTGCCGACAGCGGAAGGGCTGCATAGGCTTGCGCCGAACAAACATCGGAAAAATATTCTTACGCCGATGCGGCAGATACAAAACGGGATTACACAGGGAAAACAGGAGCTTGCATTATACCGCAATGCGCCGTCTTTTGTGCCCGCAGGTCAGTCTACACAGATGATAATTGGTGCAACACCAGAGAGTGATTATCAGATTATGGCAGTTGCACAAGGGCTATACGATAATTTTAATTTAAAAAGAGTGTTTTATTCTGCGTATGTGGGGATTAACGAAGATAAAGAACTTCCGGCAGTAGGACAAGCAGCGCCACTGCTGCGGGAGCACAGACTGTATCAGGCAGATTGGCTGATGCGTTATTATCATTTCCGTATTGAGGAACTCTTAAACGAGAAACGTCCGAATTTTAATGTGCTGCTCGATCCGAAATGTGATTGGGCTTTGCAGCATTTAGATCAATTTCCAGTGGAAATCAATAAGGCAGATTATCATACATTGCTGCGTGTGCCGGGAATCGGCGTAAAAAGCGCTAAGCGGATCTGCAATGCTCGCAGAAGTGGTATTTTGCACTTTGAAGATTTAAAGAAATTAGGAGTAGTGCTGAAACGTGCTTTGTATTTTATTACGTGCAGCGGAAAGATGATGTATAAGACAAAGCTGGAGGAAGACTATATCACTAGAAATTTGCTGTCCATGCATGAAAAACTACCATTTGACCGCGACGGGATGACATATCGGCAGCTTACCTTATTTGATGATAACCAAAATAATGCGGAACTATTGTTTGGAACAGATAACAGCAATCAATAAGGAGTGTTTATGGAAGAATATGTGTTAATCTGTGAGGATAGTATGGAAGGTATTTTAACGGGGATTTATAATGCCTACCAATACAAAAAGGAGCATGGTATCAAGAGCCACAATCAGATACATTTGGATGTAAAGGAGCCAGATATACATCGTCTGTTTACGGAATATATTTGCGTCGAAACGGACAGCCAAAAAGCGGAAAAAGTAATAAAAACCTTAAAAGCTCAATTGGGTGAGAGCACATATTTTGACTTGTGCCTTGCAATGGCGTCCGGTGCGGCGGATAAGGCAGATGCGGTATACCATACTGTAGTTGCGGGACTTTCCAGTCATAATCGGAATATATTTGATAGACTGCAGGATCATTATATTAACAGAGCATTTGCCTGTAAGCGGGGAACAGCCAACGAACTGCATCATTATAAAGAATTTCTGCGCTTTGCAGAGTTGGAAAACGGGATTTTATATGCAAAGATTGGTGCAAGAGATAATATTCTTTCTTTTTTAATGCCGCATTTTGCTGATAGGCTTCCGGCAGAAAATTTTGTGATATATGACGAACTTTATGAGTTATTTGGACTGCATCCGAAATATAAGCAATGGTACTTGGCACAAGGTTATGATTTTAACGAGGATACTTTAGTATTTGCCCAAGCAGAAGCAGAATATCAGGAATTATTTAAACATTTCTGCAAAAGTCTGGCAGTAGAATCCCGGAAAAATCCGAAATTACAAATGAATATGCTTCCGCTGCGATTTCGCAAATATATGGTTGAGTTTGACTGAACAAAGAAAAGTGCCGCCGCTGCAAAGTGGTTAAATGCCTTATGCGGTCGTGGGCATCAACTATAAATTACCGTCAAATGTGACAATTGACATCTTGTGGCAATTGCATTATACTATTAAAGAATCACTATATATAGTGTTTAAATTAAATAACACCCACAATATAAACGTATTTTTCCATATAAATACAAAAAATATGTTTATATTGGAGTTAGCTTGAGGAGGATATTGTATGGCGGCAGAGGGACAGAAAGCGGCGGAAGAAGTGGATTTTAGTCATTTGTATCAGCCGAGCAGACGGATTTATGTTGTAAAAAAGGACGGCAGCAAGGAGCTTTTTAATGTACAGAAAGTGATTGTTGCTGTTGGAAAATCTGCATATCGTGCGCTTACGAAATTTACGGAGGAAGATAAGCGCCATATTTGCGAACACGTAATTCAGAAGGTGGACGAGATGGAGGCTGACGACGTGCCAATTCCTGTGATGCATAATATTGTGGAGAGTGCATTGGAGGAAGTAAAGCCCGTTGTCGCAAAAAGTTATCGCGATTACCGGAATTATAAGCAGGATTTTGTGCGAATGATGGATGATGTCTACAAAAAAAGCCAATCGATTATGTATGTTGGTGATAAGGAGAACGCAAACACAGATTCTGCGCTAGTTTCTACAAAAAGAAGTTTAATCTTTAACCAATTTAATAAAGAACTATATCAAAAGTTTTTTATGACAACAGAAGAGATACAGGCGTGCCGTGATGGATATATCTATGTGCATGATATGTCTGCACGGCGCGATACAATGAATTGCTGCCTTTTTGATGTGCAGAGCGTGCTTTCAGGCGGTTTTGAGATGGGAAATATCTGGTACAATGAACCCAAGTCGCTTGATGTTGCGTTTGACGTAATCGGCGATATTGTGTTAAGTGCGGCAAGTCAGCAGTATGGGGGCTTTACAGTGCCAGAAGTGGACAAGATACTTGCGCCTTATGCAGAAAAAACATATCAATCTTCCTACGAAAAATATATCCGTTTGGGCATAGATAAAGAGCGCGCAGAAGCGGAGGCGCTTGCAGATGTAGAACGCGAGTTTGAGCAGGGCTTCCAAGGATGGGAATACAAATTCAATACTGTGGCAAGCAGCAGGGGAGATTATCCTTTTATTACAGTAACCGCGGGGATTGGGACAGAGCGGTTTGCAAGGATGGCAACCATACAAATGCTGAATGTTCGGCGCAAGGGGCAAGGGAAAAAGGATTGTAAAAAACCAGTACTGTTTCCTAAAATAGTCTTTTTATATGATGAAAACCTTCATGGGAAAGGGAAGCCGTTGGAGGAGGTATTTGAAGCAGGGATTCGTTGTTCTGCAAAAACGATGTATCCGGACTGGTTAAGCTTAACCGGAAAAGGATATGTTGCAAGTATGTACAAGCAGTATGGCAAAGTGATTTCGCCAATGGGATGCCGTGCGTTTCTTTCTCCTTGGTATGAACGCGGCGGGATATATCCGGCAGACAGCAATGATGTACCAGTATTTGTAGGCCGCTTTAATATTGGTGCGGTTTCATTGCATCTGCCTATGATTTTGGCAAAATCAAGACAGGAGAGTAAGGATTTTTATGAAGTGCTGGATTATTATTTGAATTTAATTAGGCAGCTTCATATTCGGACATATGCATACCTAGGTAATATGCGCGCTTCGACGAATCCTTTGGCATATTGTGAGGGGGGATTCCTCGGCGGTCATTTAAAACTTTCTGATAAAATTAAGCCATTGTTAAAAGCAGCAACAGCGTCTTTTGGTATTACGGCACTCAATGAGATGCAGATGCTTTATAATGGAAAATCTTTGGTGGAGGATGGGGCTTTTGCGCTAGAGGTTTTAGAATATATCAATAAAGAAGTAAACCGCTTTAAAGAGGAAGACGGCAATTTGTATGCGATTTATGGCACACCGGCAGAGAATCTCTGTGGGCTGCAGGTTAAGCAGTTTCGGGCAATTTATGGGATTGTTGAGGGCGTTTCCGACAGAGAGTATGTCAGCAACAGCTTTCACTGCCATGTAACGGAAGATATTACACCAATAGAAAAGCAGGATTTGGAATATCGTTTTTGGGAATTGTCCAATGGCGGTAAAATTCAATATGTAAAATATCCAATTGACTACAATATTTCGGCAATTAAAACATTGGTGCGGCGAGCAATGGAAATGGGATTTTATGAGGGTGTGAATTTGTCATTGGCATATTGTGACGACTGCGGGCATCAAGAACTTGAAATGGATGTATGTCCTAAATGCGGCAGTAAGAACTTGACAAAAATAGACCGTATGAATGGTTATCTATCCTATTCCCGCGTACACGGCGATACAAGGTTAAATGATGCGAAAATGGCAGAAATTGCAGAACGGAAAAGTATGTAGAAAACATAAAACGGAGGGATGTTATGCGGTATCATAATATTACAAAGGACGATATGTTAAATGGAGATGGTCTGCGCGTGGTTTTGTGGGTGGCAGGGTGTTCGCATTGCTGTAAAGGCTGCCAGAATCCAATGACATGGGATCCCAATGGCGGGCTGGAATTTGACGAGGCGGCAAAGGCAGAGATATTTGCGCAACTAGATAAGCCATATATTGAAGGGATAACGTTTTCCGGCGGCGATCCGCTGCACCGTGCGAATCGAGATGAGGTAGAGGCGTTAATGGCGGAGATAAAAGAGAAATATCCGAATAAAACAATTTGGCTGTATACAGGCGATCGCTGGGAAAGCATTATGCATGAAACGCTTTTCAAGTATGTAGATGTGCTGGTAGATGGAGAATTTCAGATAAATAAAAAGGATGCTACATTAATGTGGAAGGGCAGCAGCAACCAGCGTGTAATAGATGTACAGGCGACTCTTGCACAGAAGGATATTGCTGTTTTGGTGCTGCACTGTGGAGATTATGATGACATTCCAATGGGCAGAGAAACGGCAAGTGCAAGTAAGAATATTATACAATTTAATGTTTCAAGCTGTGGTATTAAAAGAAATGCCTGCAGTGTATAAATAGTTTGTATACTAACGACTGTTAAGATTTTCCAATTTCTGCACAGCCCATATTGCATAAGCGGGCAATACGTGCTGTGCAGAAAGGAAAATCTAATCGCTCGTAAGTATAGGAATTGTTCGAAAGGAATATTTATAAATATGAAACAGCTTAATGACAAAACAGATGAATTATGGGATTTATATGATGAAAACAGAATATTAACCGGAAAAGTACATAAGCGAGGAGAGCCAATGAAAGAGGGCGAATATCATCTTGTAATTCATGTATGTATTTTTAACCATAATAATGAACTTTTAATACAGCAAAGACAGCCATATAAAAGCGGGTGGCCCAATATGTGGGATGTAACGGTGGGCGGTTCCGCTGTAAGTGGTGATACCAGCCAGAAAGCAGCAGAAAGAGAGCTTTTTGAGGAACTAGGACTGAAAGTAGATTTAACAGGTGTCAGACCTTATTTCACCATTCATTTTGCCAATGGATTTGATGATTATTATTTTATAGAGCAGGAAGTAGATATTTCTAAGCTGGTATTGCAGGAAGAAGAAGTTCAGCGGGTAAAGTGGGTGTCGGAACAGGAAATGATGCAGATGGTACAGGAAGGAATTATGATACCACATTTTATCCTGGATAAGCTGTTTCTTATGAAGAAATACGCCTGCGACAACAGTTTTCGTTTCAGCAATATCGAAGTGAAACGTGCTTCTTTGCAAAACCTTGCTTCCTGTATGAGTCTGGCAGAGGTTGCAAAATGGGATAGCGGACAATTGCAGAAAGAAAGCACTAAAGAAATATACAAAAAGAATCTAAAAAGACATATTGAAGATGGAACAGCTGTTTGCGTTTTGGATCGCAATATGGTTATCGGATTTCTGCTCTATTCTGCGCAAAATTTTCAAATCTGCGACTTGGCAATTCATGTAGAATATCAGACGCAGATGATTGCGGCAAAATTATTTCAATACATAGCAGAACATGAAAATGCAGAAAAAAGAGCAGTAAAAGTAACCGTAAAAGTTGATAGACCCAAAGGTTCTTATCACCCAAAAGAAAAAGATTTGTATTATCCTATTAATTATGGATATGTAGAGGGCATTATAGCTGGTGATGGGGAGGAACAAGATGTCTATATTCTTGGAGTGGAAACACCAGTAGAACAGTTTACCGGAAAAATAATTGCGATTGTGCACCGTAATAATGATAAAGAGGATAAGTGGGTGGTCTGCCCAGAAAATATGATATTTTCCAGGGAGGAAATACAAGAAAAAATACAGTTTCAAGAACAGTATTTTGAATCATGGATAGAGTGTGTATAAATATATTAGGATGTTTATTCATAGGGATTGGCATATGATTTCCAATTTATAATGGTACAAGGAATATTGAGAAATAAGATGGGAGGGCTATTATGTATCAGCACCACAAGGAATCGTTAGAAAATCTTAAAACATATTTTGGGGCTAGAGAGGATGTAATAGCGTTGATTTTTGGTGGTTCTGTCGCCAAAGGCTGTGAAAGACCAGATTCTGATTTGGATGCGATGGTTGTTATTACAGATAGTGCTTATAGGCTGCGTGTGCAAAATAATACAACGACGGAAACCATAAAAGGATATTGTACTTATGAAGATGGATATTTTGACGTAAAATATATGACGAAAGCATATTTAGAAGATGCGGCGTATAAGGGAAGCGAACCTACAAGAAACGCATTTATAAAAGCACAAGTATTATTTACAAAGGATGTGGATATACCGCGGATTGTATCAAAGATTCCGATTTTTCAGAAGCAGGAGAAAGAGGAAAAAATGCTTTCATTTTATTCGGATTTCTGGTTAAATTACTATTATTTTTTAAAAGTATGCCCCATTGATGGTTATATGAAGCTCCATGCAGTTAATGAGGTAATTTATAGTATATATCGTATGATATTGCAGGAAAATGAGATTTTGTTTCCAAGTAATCGAAGATTGGAAGAATTTGTTGAAAGCATATCCGATCAGTCTGCTAAATTGGTTTGTTTAGGAAGAAAATCAGCAAAATCTCAGGAAATGGAAGATATCGACCAATTTGTGAAATATTTTTTGGAAATTACATCTTATCAGATACCAACGAATATTGAAAATGTATTATCGCGCTATACAACGGATTTCGAACAGTGGTGGAGAAATCCTAGACCAAATATTAATGAATGGTGAAAGATTCTTGTTATCTTTTGCTTATTTTGTTCTGATAATGGGCGAAAATTGCATAACAAATAAGTTAGTATTGCGAATATTTTATCGTTTTAACAGTATTAGAAAAATTAAATTGCGAAATTTCCCCAAAAATGGTATTATTTACAAGTGACGTGTTTTTATAGCTGAAAAAATTGGAACAACAAGAAAGCGGAGGTAATTATGGGAAACTACTATCAACCAGAAATTGAAACGATGCCTGTTGAGCAGATTTTGGCACTGCAAAGTGAGCGTCTGATCAAACAGGTGCGCTATGTATATGATCATGTAAAGTTTTATCATGATAAAATGGATGAAATTGGGGTAATGCCAGACGATATTCATGGAGTTGAAGACTTGCATAAACTTCCTTTTATTACAAAAGATGATTTGCGGGATCAATATCCTTATGGGTTGTTGGCAGTTCCTTTGACAGACTGTGTGCGGATTCAATCTACAAGCGGTACAACGGGACGCCGTGTTGTCGCTTTTTATACACAGGAAGATATTGATATTTGGGAGGATTGCTGCGCAAGGGCAGTAATGGCAGCAGGAGGCGGTAAAGGCGATGTTTGTCATGTATGTTATGGATATGGTTTGTTTACAGGAGGCCCTGGATTAAATGGTGGCTCTCATAAAGTGGGGTGCTTGACATTGCCGATGTCCTCAGGAAATACAGACAGGCAGATTCAATTTATGACAGATTTGGGATCTACTATTTTGTGCTGTACACCATCTTATGCTGCAAATTTAGGCGAAGCAATTCAAGAACGTGGATTAAAGGACAAGATAAAGTTAAAAGCAGGTATTTTTGGTGCGGAGCCTTGGACAGAAAAAATGCGCCAAAACATAGAAGAACTGTTGGGAATTAAAGCATACGATATATATGGATTAACTGAGATTTCTGGACCTGGCGTTTCCTTTGAATGTGAGGAGCAGCAGGGAATGCATATTCAGGAAGATCATTTTATACCAGAAATTATTAATCCGGATACTGGCGAAGTGCTTCCAGAAGGAGAAATAGGAGAACTTGTGTTTACTTGTATTACCAAAAAAGCGTTTCCGCTGCTTCGTTACCGCACGAGAGATCTCTGCTATTTAACACGCAAGAAATGTTCTTGTGGGCGTACCCATATCCGTATGCATAAGCCAATGGGCAGAAGTGATGATATGATGGTAGTAAAGGGCGTAAATGTATGGCCCTCCCAGATAGAAACCGTGCTGTTAAATAGAGGGTATCAGTCGAACTATCAAATATTGGTTGACCGTGTCGGCAATAATGATACAATAGAAGTACAAGTGGAGTTAACGCCGGAAATGGCTGCAAATCCTTCCGTTACAACAGCAGAGCGAGAAAAGAAGATTGTATCCGACTTAAAATCTATGCTCGGCATTCGCGTTGATGTGAAAGTTGTAGAGCCAAAAACCATTACACGAAGCGAAGGAAAAGCAGTTCGTGTAATTGATAAGAGGGACTTATATAAATAAAGGTAATTATATTTAATTTGGTACTTATACCAGCGAGCACTTAAATTTGCCAATCACGCTGACTCACGGGCGTAAATATTTTGTTTGATTTTGATATGGTAAAATTTACTGCTCGTGAGTATATGTGTATTATATGGGGCTGTCGCAAAAAGGAACTGTAGAAAAATAAGTGACAGATCTTGCTTGTCTATTTCTTCAATCTTGCAGGAGAAATAGACAAGCAATCTCAGCACTTATTTTCCTACAATTCCTAAGCTTTGATTATACAAGATATAGTATAAATCGCAACACGGTGTTAGACTATCTTGTATACATTTGACTGAATGCGACAGCCTCTTTTTTTGCACAATATGCACAATCACGCAATTATATGCACGAAAAATAATTCTTCATTTGAAAATCTATATTTGTTATGATTTAATAAATACAGTTTTGTTATACAGACTCATAGATAACACGTAAAATGAAGGGTGGTAATAAAGAAAAATGACCTATATATCTTTTGATTTCTATCTTTTTGTAGCAGTGGTATGTATTGTTTATTATATTATTCCGCTACAGATTCGGTGGTTGGCAATTTTAATAGGGAGTGTGTGGTTTTATTATAAAGTATGCGACAAAGGAATATGGATAGTATTATTAACAATTATTCTTTCTTATTTTGCAGGGCTTTTGATAGTACAGTTCCGAGAATATAAAAAAATAGGTCATGTAATTGTGTACAGTTCTGTTTTTATATTGACTATTGTTTGGTTTATATTAAAAGGGGAACTTCAGAATGTGTTTATTGCAGGGATTGCTCCTGTAGGAATCTCTTTTTATACCTTGCAGATAATTTCTTACTTAATTGATATTAATAAAGGGAAAATTAGTGCACAGAAGAATATTTTTAAATATGCGTTATATGTTTTATTCTTTCCACAGATTATTCAAGGGCCAATACCACGTTACCAGCAGTTATCAAATCAGCTTTATCAAGGGCATTGTTTTCAGGAAGAATCATTTGTCAAAGGAATACAATTGATTTTATGGGGATTTTTCCTAAAATTAATGATTGCAGATAAAGCAGCGGTAATTGTAAACGAAATTTTTGCGAAGTGGGAAATTTATAAAGGGTTTTATTTTTGGGTAGCAGGCATTTTATATAGTATTGAACTATATACAGATTTTTTGGCGTGTGTAACAATATCGCAGGGCGTTGCAGGTCTGTTTGGTGTGGAATTAATAGACAATTTTAAACGTCCTTATTTTGCGGTTTCAATAAAAGATTTTTGGCGGAGATGGCATATCTCTTTTAGTGGGTGGCTGCGTGATTATATTTATATTCCATTGGGAGGTAATAGAAAAGGAACTATAGCAAAGTATGTAAATCTATTGATTACGTTTGCAGTAAGCGGTGTTTGGCACGGCAATGGACTGCAATTTTTTGTTTGGGGATTGGTGCATGCTGTTTATCAAATTGTGGGGGCATTGACACAAAAGATACGAATAAAATTATATAATATTGTTTTGCTGCCGGAACAATCGGGTTTGCGGATAGTAATGCAGCGAATAAGTGTCTTTTTTTGGGTGACATTAGCGTGGGTAATCTTTCGTGCAGATAGTTTGGAAATTGGTATGTATATCATAAAAAGTATGTTCTTTGTCTATAATCCGTGGATATTTTTTAATGATGCACTACTAAAATTAGGGCTGGATTGGAAAGATTGGTGTGTTTTGCTGATTTCTATTGGTATTTTGATTTGGATTCACTCTAAGCAGGAAAAAGGTATCTGTATTAGGAACTATATAATGAACCGTTCTGTATATATGCGTTGGGCTATTTATATTGCAGCGATTCTTTGTATTATGATATTTGGAACATATGGTTTTGGCTATAATGCACAAGATTTTATTTATGGAGGTTTTTAATTGAGAAAGCATTGGAAATTTACTGAGAAAAGTATTGCATTTTTATGTATACTAATTATTTGCGTGAAACTGGTGTTTCAAGTAATTGTGCCAAAGTTTTTTTGTGATAATGCATGGCCGACAACTTCGACCTATTTAGGATTTTATCAAATGGCAGAAAACAGTATTGATGTCCTTTGCTTTGGAAGCAGCCATGCTGCTTCGTTTTTTCTGCCGCAAGAACTATACAATAAATATAGGATACGCAGTTATAATCTAGGATGCGAGCAGCAAAATTTAATTACCTCTTACTTTTGGCTAAAAGAAGCACTTCGTTTTCAAAAGCCTAAAGTGGTCTTGCTGGATTGTTATATTTTGTTCGATTATCGTCCAGAAGAGCCGCTTAATTCGGCAGAAAGCTGTACAAGGAAAGCATTGGATTATATGCATTGGTCTTTGGTGAAAAAAGAAGCAGTTAAAACGATTTGCAAGTTAGATGAAAATCAATCAGAATTAAGCTATTATCTTCCAAACATTCGTTATCACACTCGATGGAAAGAATTGTCAGAAAATGATTTTACATATCTGGAAAAAAGCAGTCATTATGAATTAAAAGGTTATGCACCATTTTCGCACTATGGCAAAAAGCAAAATTTTGTGCCGTTTGCACATGGCGTATCACAAGAAAAAATAGAGATGGTTCCGCTTATGGAAGAATATTTGGATAAGATAACGCAATTGTGTGCTCAGGAAAATATTTCATTGATTCTAATAAAAACGCCATCAACATATCAAAATATAGAAAAACATAATACAATTCAGCAGTATGCCGCGGCGCATAATCTTGCATTTCTTGATTTTAATGAGAAGACGATATATGAAGAATGTGATTATCGTTTTGAGCAGGATAACAGTGATGATGGGCATGGGAATCTTTGGGGAGCACAGAAAGTAACGAATTATATTGGTAAATATTTATTAAACAATTATAATAATATCTGTCAAAATGATTGGCAGTGGGAAAGTACAAGTGGATATTATGAAGAAATCAAAAAGGATTATGCTTTGGTTCATATAACAGATATTGATACATATTTAACGTTGTTACAAGATACACGATATACCATTTTTATTTCTGTGAGGGACGAATGTACGGGTGCATTAAAAGATTCGACACTTGAAAATTTAAAGAAATTGGGGCTGAAAGCCGATTTAAAAGGGAAGTTTCGATACAGTTATTTAGCGGTTATTTCTAATGGGGTGCTGACGGAGCAGTTAGAGCCTGAAAAAATAGAATTTCATGGGTTATTAGAGAAGAAATCCATGTTTTTTACAATAACGAGCGCAGGATATGCTTGTGGGAATGTCAGTTCTGTTATTATAGATGGAGTAGAAAAATCTAAAAATGGCAGAGGAATCAATATTGTAGTATATCTTAATAATACAGGAAAAGTAATTGATTCGGTTTGTTTTGACACGCATACAGTGGAAAATACTGCGTATCGTTAGGGAATATAGAAAGATTAAAAGGAAAATTTGTAACAGTTCAGATAACCCATTGAACTGTTACGTATCCAGCCATTGGAAATTGCT
>CBCOYO010000045.1:0-23562 GCA_965114465.1 uncultured Lachnospiraceae bacterium | reverse complement strand
CCTTTCCCAGTATCTACTGTTTAAAATCCTGTGTTTTATAGCACGGATGCTTTTGCGCTGTTTTTCTGACTGTTTTGCATATCTTTTATGTTTCCGTTTGAAACCTCGAAAATTTTATTGATTTCAAAACGGTTATTTACAAATTCTTCTAAACCTGTACAAGTAATAATTGTTTGGATATCTCCAATACTGTTTAAAAGATAATTTTGTCTGCTGCTATCAAGTTCCGAAAGCACATCATCCAAAAGCAGCAGTGGTGTATCGTTTGTCAGTTGTTTCACCAATTCAATCTCTGCTAATTTTACAGATAATGCAGCCGTTCTTTGCTGACCTTGTGAACCAAACTTTCTAAGGTCAATACCACCTGCTGTAAATGCAAAATCATCTCTGTGCGGGCCAACAGAAGTCTGTTTAAAACGGATATCTCTTTCTTGACTGTTCTTTAATTTTTCCTCAAAATCCGCGACCAAAACATCTGGTTCATAAACAATCTGAAGTTCCTCCTTGCCGCCCGATAATTTTAAATGTATCTGATAAATAATCTTATTTAATTGTTCTACAAATAAACTACGGCATTCCATTACTTTGCTTCCATAGGAAACAAGCTGGGAATCCCATACAGACAATGTATCTTTCAGGCTGGGACTTGCATATAATTCTTTTAGCAGTTTATTGCGCTGATTAATAATTTTATTATAACTATTTAACTGTTGCAAATAAAATCCATTTAACTGACAAAGTTCCATATCCATAAACCGACGCCGTTGTGCAGGCCCATCTTTAATAATGGATAAATCTTCGGGAGAAAAAAACACAACATTAAGAAGTCCAAGCAAATCCGCCGCTTTTTTAATTTTTTGTCCATTAATGGCAATTCCTTTTGACTTATTTTTGCGAAGGTGCATATCCACTCTATTTGTCAGATCATCTTTTAATACATAAGTACGAATATGCGATTCTTCTTTGTCAAAATGAATAATATCCCTGTCTTTACTTCCCTTATGGGATTTGGTGGTTGCAGATAAATAGATTGCTTCGAGGATATTGGTTTTACCTTGCGCATTATCACCGTAAAGAATATTTGTACCACTGTCAAAATATATAGACAGGGAGTTATAATTTCTAAAATTTTCAAGTTCCAAAGACTTTAATATCATAATTTGATCCCTTTTTTCGTTTTAATTACAAAGGACTCCCCATTATATGACACTTGATCGTTATTGGAAACCTTTTTTCCGCGTCTGGTTTCCACAACGCCGTTTAAATGCACAAGACCATCCTGTACAGCGATTTTAGCCTCCACGCCAGATCCAGCAAGCCCTGCTAATTTTAATGCCTGCCCAAGTTTTATAAATTCATCCTGAATCCATACTTCTTTCATATCAAATATGCCATCCTTTCTGCTGTATATATTGACGACCGTTAAGATTTTCCAATTTCTGCATTTCTGCACTCACTGCCCATATTACATAAGCAGGCAATACGTGCTATACAAAAAGGAAAATCTATTCGCTCGTGTGTATCAATCCAATTTAACCAGCAGTACTGAAAGTTACTGGTAATATCAAATATGTGTAGCTTTCTTCATTATCTTTAATAAAACATGGCGCTTTGGGATTAAGCAGTTTCATTTCGACTTCTTCGTCGTCAATCACTTTTAACGCATCAATTAAAAATTTTGGATCAAATCCAATCATTAAGTCTTTTCCCGATTTTGTAATATCAATCTCTTCGTCAAGACTGCCGATTACGGAATTCATGGTTAGTTCCATTACATCATCTTTAATATTTAAAATCAGCGGTTTTTTATCGCCCTCCTTAACAAGAAGCGTAGATCGATCAATACAGCTTTGAAATTCCCGCTTATTTAATCGAACTTTTGTTTCATAATCGGCAGATAAAATATTATCTATCTTTAAGTATTCCCCCTCAATCAGTCTTGAAACAACTGTTGTATTTTCAAATTCAAATAAAATATGCTTATCCGTAAAGAAAATATGAACATCTTTATCTGCGTCACCCGATAAAATTTTGCTGATTTCATTTAATGTTTTACCAGGCACAATTACTTTTTTTGCAGGATAAGAATCTTTTAACTGCGTTTTGCGAAGCGAAATACGTAGTCCATCGGAGGAAACCACTTTAAATATACTGTCTTGAATTTCAAACAATTCACCGGTAAGAATTTTATTTGTTAAATTATCGGCAATAGAAAAACTCGTCTGCCGTATTAATTCTTTTAGTGTAAACTGCGAAATTAAAATGGAATCTGACCGTTCAATATGGGGAAGTGTAGAAAAATCTTCACCAGATTTTCCAATAATATTAAATTTCGCTTTTTCACAGGTAATGGTTGCTTTGTAGGAGGCATCCGTTACAATGGTAACATCATTGTCTGGAAGTTTGCGAACCATTTCTAAAAGAATTTTTGCATCGAGTGCAATTGTTCCTTTTTCGATAATCTCACCATCAATTATCGTTTCAATCCCCATTTCCATATCATTAGCAGTCAGTGTAATCTGTCCTTTTGTAGTATCCATTAGAATGCATTCTTGGATAGATAATGTTGTTTTGCTTGGTACAGCCTTGGAAACGGTGTTAACGCCATTTAAAAGATTTATTTTAGAACATATTATTTTCATGTGTATAACTCCCTTCGCTGTAGTTGTTAAAATGTGGCGGCAGAGCAGCAGCGCAAAAAATATATATAAATAAATATAAATTCGTAATCTTAGTAATAATAGGCGTGGAAATGTGAATAACTCTGTTATCCCTTGAAAATACAGCATTTACTTTCAGAATAAATCTGTGGATAACGTTCATAATTATTCTGAAGTTATTCAGGTTTATCCACAACCTAATGGTTAGGAGGGTGCGATCTTTTTCTTAATCGTTTCGATTTTATTTCTTAAATCCTCATCTGTCTGCAGTTTTTCCGCAATTTTATCCACACCATGAATAATGGTGGTGTGATCTTTTTTGCTTAGCAGTGCGGCAATATTCTGCAATGAAGCGCCAGTCATTGTACGGCATAAATACATAATAATCTGGCGGGGCAGTACATATTCGGAATTGCGCTTCTTGGAGGTTACGTCTTCCCTTGCTACATTAAAATGGTCGGAAACAACATCAATTATTAAATTGGGTGTTACTTCGCGTACTTGATCGGGATAAATAACATCTTTGAGTGCATCTTCAGCAAGCGCAAGCGTGAGTTCTTTCTTATTTAAACGTGCATTTGCCAATACTTTGTTTAATGCCCCCTCAAGCTCACGGATATTTGACTTAATATTTGTGGCTATATATTGAATAATTTCGTCATCAATTTCCTTATTATAAATTTCAGCGTTTTTGCGTAGAATTGCCATACGCGTTTCATAGTCTGGTGGTTGAATATCCGCAATCAAACCCCATTCAAACCGTGAGCGAAAGCGTTCTTCTAGGGTTTCCATCTCTTTTGGCGGTTTATCAGAGGAAATGATTATCTGTTTGCCAGAAGAATGCAGGACGTTAAACGTATGGAAAAATTCTTCTTGTGTCGATTCTTTGCCAATAATAAACTGAACATCGTCGATAAGAAGGACATCAACCGTTCGGTATTTCTCACGGAGTTTTGTCATAGCAGCAGCGTTACCACTTCGGATTGATTCGATAACTTCATTTGTAAATTGTTCGGATGTTACGTATAGAACTTTCATATTGTTGTTTTGTTCCAACACGAAATGGCCGATCGAGTGCATTAAGTGGGTTTTGCCTAGCCCTGCGCCGCCGTACAGATACAGTGGGTTATAGGCACCACCTGGCGATTCTGCAACCGCAAGTGCAGCAGAGTGTGCGAATTTATTATTGCTCCCTACGACAAAGGTATCAAATTTGTATTTATTGTTTAGGTTTGCATGGTCATAATTATGACTTGTGCTGCGCTTTGGAGCAGGTAAAGGCTTGCCTTTCTTAACTTCCGGTATTGCAACGTCGCCTTCTGCTATAAAGTCTATATCATAGTTGCGGTTCATTAACTCGGAAATTGTTACCTGAAAATATATCTTATACTGTTTTTGGATATAATTCAGAAGATGTGCCTGCTCTGCTGGAATTAAAATTGTTACAACATTGTTGTCCTCTTTATAAAATTGCAGCGGTGCGACCCATGTATTAAAGGATATATTGGTAAGATCGTATTCGTGCCGCAATATCTCCTTGATTTCGTCCCATCGTTCTTTGATTTCGTTCATGTTATACCTCTGCCTTTGGGGGCATTCTTAAGCCCCTTTTTGATTCTTTATCCCAAAATGATAATAAACATACACTTTAATAGTAAACCAAAACCGCGAAAAAATCAAACAATTATGGAAAAATAGTTTAATAAAATGTATTTTTTTATACACAATATCCTCAAAAAAAGTGTTGATAATGTGGATAAGTCTATCAACAGCATGTGGAAAGTGGATAAAATCCACTATTTATCGGAGGGTTATCCACAATTTTGTGGATAACTATGTGAATAATTATATACATATTCCACATTTATAAATAATGGCTTTGGAAAGTTTCGGCGAAAGTTTTCTACATTATTTAAACAAGATATCCACAAGTTACCCACAATTTGTGGATATCTTGTGGACAGTGTGGATTTTTTGTGGATATCTGTGGATAAGTTGGTGATAAGATCTTGGCTGCCGCTTACAGCGGCAGCCATATTTTCAAAATACTTTATATTTCGACTCGTTTTTCGTACAAATTATTTCCAAAACCACAAAAATCCGCCGAATTTCTTAGAGATGATTTTGAATTTAATGGTTTTCGTTCCACCGTAATTTCCAATTCCACGAACAGAAACGCTTGCAGTTCCTTTTTTAACATTATTGCGATAACTTCCTGCAATGATTTCGTAGCTAATGCCAAATTGAGAAGTTATATCTGTATTTCCAACTTTTACGCTTTGAAAAGATTCTTTATCTAAAGTAACAGCGTTTCCTGTATATTCTTGCGGCTTTATTGTTATTTTTGCCTTACTGAAATCCATTGGCATTATTTGATAGCTTGTTTCTAGTTCTCCTCCTGCATAAGCACCTGTACCGGATACTTTTACATAAATCACTGTGCCGACTGCGGGTTTATCCTGTTTAGTTAGTATGGTTTGATTCTCGCCATTTCTTAATGTATATACAATATTATTATAATCTTTGCCAGATATAAGTTTCGTGCCGTCGGTGTCCGTTAGCACAGGCTTACTAATATATTTTCCAGCTTTATCCACAAAACCGATATCAGGCACGGATATTGTAACAGGCGATGCAAGGTCATTTAATGCTTTTGCTTCAATTGTAAAGGTTTGCGTTACAGTACCTTTAAAGTTGCCCTTTCCTTTAATGGTAAATGTAGGTGCTTTGACGCTGTTGTTCGCTGCTGGTTTTTTATTATTTTTGTAGTTGATTGTAAAGTCTGTTCCAGGTTTTAGTACATTTCCTTGATAAATGAGTGCAGGAATCGGCTTTGCGCCGCCTTTTACGTATTTTACTGTAAGAGGATTTTCTAATCCTGTTATTTTGCGATTTTCTGCGGTATTTTGTGCATCTGCTGCCAAGTCAAAGGGCAGTATTTGAAATGTCTTTTTAATAGTGCCAGAGCAATCGTTAATACCTGTAATCGTAATCGTCGCTTTGCCAGCCTTTCTATTATTTGTATACTGTACTTGATAGCTGCTGCCTTGGATTAGTGTCGTTCCGTTTAATGTAACAGAAATATTTTGTGTCTGTTCGGAACCGTTAAAGGTTTTATTCTCAATTCCGGATACAGAAGCTTTCGCAATAGATCTTCCGGTGATCTTGAAAGTCACTTTTTTTGTACCTGCATAATCACCGATACCAGTCAGAATTGCGGTTGCTGTTCCGATTGCCGTATTGTTTTGGTATGTAACAGTAAAATCTTGTCCTTCGACCAGTGCACCTGCTTTTCCTTTGATTGTAACTTGAAGCGACGGTCTGCATTCGGTGCCGTTATTGTAAGTTTGATCCGCTATTTTGCTGACTTTGGCTTTGCTGATTAGTGTTTTGTCGGTAATCGTAAATTGTATTGTTTTAGAGCCTGTAAAATTACCGTTTGGTTTTGCTTTTAGCTCTATCTCATAGACACCGATCTGCTGGTTTGCGCCGCTTATGCCTTTTTCTAATGAAGAATAAGTAATTGTAAAGTCTTTGTTTTTGGCAAGCTTTTTGCCATTAAAAGTTAGAATAGGCACAGGCTTTTGGACTTTTTTATTGTATCCGAGCGTGATATCTTCCGCAATGATGCGGCTGTCGCTAAAATCAATCGGCGCAATACGGAATGTCTTTGTTTCTGTTCCGCTGTAATTGCCCTTGCCTTTTACAATAATGGAAGCAGTATCGGAGGCTTTGATATTGTTTTTATATCGGATAGTATAATCGCGTCCCTCCTGAAGGCGTTTGCTGCCGTTGTATACGCGTGCCTGTGGTTTAATTGCTTTTCCATTATAGGGATAGGACTGCTGTATTCCTGTAATCCATAGTCCTTCTGGAATATTGCCGTCGGGAATGTCGTCAGGAGGAACGGTTTCATAGTCGTTGTTATCATTATCTTCCGATCCGCCAGCAGAAACGTTATAAGAAAAAACGACGATATCGCTGTCGCGGAAGCCCTCTTTTGCAGCAAATGCTTTTATTGTGGTATGGTTTGTAATGGTTATCGGTTTTTGGTAAATCTCGCTCTGTTTCGTGGGTTCGCTTTCATCGGTTGTATAGTAGATAACGGCATCTGGTTCTGCGCAGGTTAAAAAAATATTAGTTCCTTTAGCTACTGTTCTACCGGAAGGAATATTGGCAGAAGGAGCGTCAAGGACTTTTAGTTCTTCCCAATGCGCTTTTAGTGTAATATTTTTTGTCACTTCGTTTGCAAAATCGTAGGGGTTATTGTCTAAATACCAACCTGTAAAACGGAATCCTTCTTTTAAGGGTGTGTCTGGCTCAATCGCCTTTTCACCGATTTTAATAAATTGACTTTCTATAAGAGTGCCGCCGTCGCTGTCAAATGTAACGACATAGCCAGTAATTGGAACAGATACGTGATAAGTAAAACTTACGATATCGCTGTCCAGCCATCCCTCTTTGGAAGCAAATGCTTTGAGCGTAATTGCGCCGTCGGATTCTTTTGTAATAATAATCGGTTCTTGGTAAATGGTACTTTCCTTTGTGGGGTCGGTTTCGTCTAGTGTATAATAGATAGTCGCATCTGCTGTCTGACAACGCAGTATAATTTTTGTACCATTTTCAATTTTGCTGTCTGATGGGAGATCCGCAGTTGGAGCGGGCAGGGGTATCATTGCTTCCCAATGCGCTGTAAGCGTAATATCCTGCGTGATTTTGGTGGATGCAAAGTTATATAATCGTCCGTTTAAATACCAGCCAGTAAAACGGTATTTATCTTTTATAGGCGGTTCGGGTTCTTGTGCAAATTGCCCGTCCTCTACAAGTTGGCTTTCCATTTCGCTGCCGCCGTCACTGTCAAAAGTAACAGTATGCAGAATCGGGTTTATCCGATAATCAGCAGCAACTGCACCATTATAAATACCCGTTCCGACAATAATTACAGTATAGCTGCCGATTTCGGTTGCTTTATAATCGCCGCTTAAATAATAGTCCGTTCCTTCGTTTAATTGTTTGCCGTTGTATGTAACAATGGGGTTGATATATTGTTCTTTTCCATTGTAGGTGAGGTCATCAACGCCGGTGACTTCTATTTTGCTCAGATCGGTAATATCAAACCGTGTTTGTCCTACAACAAAGAGATCTGGTGTGTTGTAGTTTTCTCTTAGTGTGAAGTTTACTGTTAGTTCGCCGTTATCGTCCGCTGTCCCTTGTGCAATGCTAAGCATATTGTAGTTGTCGAGTGGGGCAGAAGCAGTGCGGGACTTCATGGCATAGAAGTTGTACAGCTCGCCCGGAATTAGGTCTGTAAAGGTTTTGGGACTTTTGTAGTCGGATAGAGCGTAGGGGGTGATGTCTGTGTTTGTGGTTTGGTTGATGTATTCGTCGGGCTGCAGGGTGTAGAGGTTTTGTTGGAGAGTGTCGGATACATCGGTAAATGGAATGAAAGTAACATAGCTGCTATTACCATTATAAATTCTATAATACCAAACACTTCCATCCGACATAGAACTATAAAAATCGTCCTCTGAGGAATTTGATTGCGTCAGATATTTCAATGTACTATATCTAACATTAGATATTATTTTCGTAGGTTTTGTTCCTCGACCCAATTGCCAAAGCTCATTATTTTTTGTGACTGCTAATGCATAAGCAGATGCTCTTACATAGTAAGCATAATAAGTTGTATTGTAATTGGTTACATCTGCATTTTCTAATTCTGTAACTTTGTATGGTATTGTTTTATTTTCAGAACCACCATCTCCTAATACCCCTGTAGGATTCTTTCCCCACGTATATAAATCTCCATTTTCTGTTGTAGCTGCACAATAATCATCCATCCATAATATATGTTTTACGTTAGAAATATTGGCTTTTGTCTTTTGACTTTTGCTGCCTGTACTTCCGTTTCCAATCTGACCATAAGAATTACTTCCCCATAAATACAAGTCACCATCATTTGTTATTGCACCAGCATTTGAATCAAATAATTGTATTTCTTTTACATTTTCCAATATTGGATTTTCTATTTCGACAGCGTATCTGTTTTTGGTACTTCCATCTCCAAGCAAATAAGAATCTCCCCATATATATGCCTTTCCGTTAGTTGTAAGCACCATAGTATTTTTTTTGTTGATTTTAACATCTTGTATTCCTTCCATTACTTTTTGGGGTTGATTATAATCAGCAGTTATAGGAGCACCTGAATTATTATTTCCAAGTCCGAGTTGTCCATAGTTATTATAGCCCCACATATATAAATTATGATTAATGGTAATAGCCGCAACAGTAGCGTTTTGAATATATATTTTTTCTATTTTTTCTGGTAATGGTATTTCTGTTGGTATGGTTATTCTTTCTTGCTCTTTATTACTTAATCCCAGACCAAGCTGCCCATGATTATTGCTGCCCCACATATATAATGTTCCATCAAGGGTAATTGCAGCAGCAGTATTACTCGATTTATCCATAACAGCTTCTTTTATATTATCCATAATTTTGACAGGCTTGTTACGAGATGTAGTGGAAGCATTACCGAGTAGTCCATCTGTATTAGAACCCCATGTGTATAGGCTGTTATCTTCAGTGATTGCAATATATGTATTATTGGTATTGCTGCTAAAATATTTTACTTTCTGGTTTTTTGGTAAAGCTGCTTTCATGCTCCCTAGTGTGATAACAGGTTTTGTGCGTTCATCATTTTTTACATCATAATTAATTGAACCTATTTGAGGAAGTTTTGTCTTTTTATCAAAATATGATGCGAAAAGGTTTTGGTTTCCGCTTGGCACTTCAATTTCTACAATTCCGTTTATATTTGTTTTATTTGTATAAGACTGTTCACTTGTTGCAATTGTAGCGCCTTCAATGGGATTTCCTGCGGCATCATGTACGGATATTGTTATTTTTACAGGTTTATTGGTGTAGGGACATTCTCCCCATATTAATTTTTTTTCGTGCATTGCACAAAAATAAAAATTTCCTATAGTATGTTTATTATTAAAAATATTAGAACCATTTATGTCAAGGGTACTTTCAAGATTTGTTGGGTCGTTTCCTTCTGTATCAGTTAGTTCTATTTTTAATATTTTAAATAATGCATTAAAAGGTATCTCCCAATAAATATTACCCGTCGCACATTGATTATTGCAATTATGTTCTGATGAGGAAGCAATTGAATATTCGGCTTGTATACCTATATGAGCTCCACAATTCAATTCAGCGTCAACGACAGCTCCGTTTGCAACTTTAAGTTTTGGATTAAAGTCAACTCCAAGATAACCATCTGCTTCAATTTTTACTTCACCTTCAAGTTCTGGATTTTTGGCATAAGGCCCAATGTTATCAGCTCCCCATCCTGCACGTATTCCAAAATTGCTTGAACATTCAATGTTAAAACTGCCTGTTAAGGAAATTTCTACAGTAAATTTTGGAATATATTCAATTGTCACAAGTCTTGTTCTTATTTCTGCGGGAGTATTTATTAATGGTATAGATAATTTGCCACTGAGTTCACATTCACCATTAATACTGATTGAAATGGGAATATCGATATTTACATATGCTATTTTACCTGAATAATAGTATGTAATCTCTGCTCCAAAATTGAAACTCATGGTAAGTTCTCCGCTAAAATTTCCACTAATTATTTTGTCATCATCATCGTCATCACCAAATTCATTTAATGTTAATTTCCAAGTATCTGTGACTGTAAATGGGTTATCTTCATTTGTTAAAGCATAACCTACGGCGGTATCACGTCCAAGGTATTCTACTCCTTGCGGACAGGAATTTTCATCAATTTCACTTGCATCTGCATTGGTAACAGTTTCTTCTATTTTAATGTATTCAAATACATCATTAGCCTTTAATTCTTCTGTAGATGCAGAAATATAAGCAATTGTTCCTTTATCAGTGGTAGTTTGCAGGTTTATACCTTCTATTTTAATGGCGAGTATAGTATCTGTATTAATTTGACTTGTATTATTTTGATAAGTAAAAATATCGCCAGTTTGTAATTTTTTTATAGTATCATCAATATTAGCAAATGTATATGTATTGCTGTCTTTGTCATAATTGATAAGTTCATTGACTATAATATTGTTCTTTTTATCTTCGGATGCCTTGATTAAGTAATTATTATTACTAACTACAGCAAAATTTGTATTTTTATCATCATCCAAATTTAATACTTTATCACTATCAAAATCAGCGGTTGTCTTTTTCAGAAATTCCTGCATTTCTTGTGTGTACATACCGGATTCATATTCTTTGCTTAAAGGGCGCAGGGTATTTGATTCTACAATATGTCCTTTAACAATAAAATATTCCGGCATAGTATCAATTTCAATTGGTACGCTGATTTTATTTTCCCCGATTTCCACCGTTGAAGAGCCAAAACCCAAGGGTTTATTGCTATTTTCTTGATAGATACTTACAACAACTGTACAGGGGCTGGAAATATGCAGTGATACTTGTGCAGTTTTTCCTGACATTTCGATTTCTGAAATAGCATAGCTTGCCTGTGCTTCGCTTTGTCCTTCTTGTGCCGCAATCTGTAGTTCATCCATTAATAAGCTTCCCAAACCATTCGCGGCTTCGATAGATAAATTATCATTAATAATGGAAATATCTGCGGTTTCAAGTTCTGTTTCTGTTTCGGTTTCTTGTAAGGAAGACGTTTCTTCTGATTCTGTAAATTCTTCGATTGAAGTTTCTTCATTTGAAGCTTCTTTATTTGAAGTTTCTTCATTTGAAATTTTTTCATTTGAAATTTTTTCATTTGAATTTTCTTCACTTGAAAATTCTTCACTGGAAATATTGGTTTCATTGGTAGTTTCATTGGTAGTTTCTTCTGTATTTGTCGTTTCTGTATTCGTACTTTCTGTGTTGGAGGTTTCCGAATTAGAAGTTTCCGTATCAGATTCTTTTGTATCGGAAGCTTTTGTATCAGAAGTTTCTGTATCAGATTCTTTTGTATCGGAAGCTTTTGTTTCAGAAGTTTCCGAATTAGAAGTTTCTGTATCAGATTCTTCTATATTAGAGGAATCTGTATTAGAGTTTTTGTTATCTGGTGTATCTTTATTAGAATTTTTGTTATCTGGAGTTTCTGTGTTAGAATTTTTGTTATCTGGTGTTTCCGTATCAGAAGTTTCCTCCAATGCAGATTGCGTTTCTTCCGTTTTTGTTGGCTGTGGCGATTCTGACGCGAAAGCCGAAATATTCATATTGGTTGACAACATAGAAATTGTTATCAGTGTACATAATAATTTTTTTATTCGCATATTCTGATTCCTTTACCTTTTTAAAATTGATGTATTGTGTTGTAAGAGATCGATTTTATCCCCCTTTAATCAAAAATAGATGATAATATCTGTGTTTCATATTAGTTCCTTTCTGTTGTAATTATTTTGCAATAGATAAAATCTTAAATATTGCTGACTTTTCCATAATCATAGCATTACTTTTTTATAAAAACAACAGTAATAGTTCTATTTTTTAAAAATATTATAAGTATATACTTCTGTTTTTGTAAGATTTGTTGATAGAGAATAGAAATATAAGATATAAAAAATGTGCAAAATAGGTTTTTGGAGGAATTGGGTGAGATTTTTATGGGAATTGATTATAAGCTGCTTGGAAAAAATATTAAATATTATCGGAAGCAGAAGCAGTTGACACAGGAGCAAATGGCGGAACAGTTGGATTTATCACTGGGATTTATTAGTCAGGTAGAGCGCGGAATTACAAAAATGAGTTTGGATACGCTGGTAGATGTGTGTGATTTATTGGGCTGTTCTGCCGCAGAACTTTTGGATAATGTGCAGATGAATCGAGAAAAAACAGAATTGGATGATTTCTTAGCGCTGTATGAAAAGCTTCCGAAAAGGGATCAGGGGTTGTTTTATTGTATGTTGAAGGCTTATGTGGAAGGGCTGTAGTGCGCCGCTTTTTCTAAATAATAAATTTCAAGTGTTCCCTGTGGTGAAACAATCCAATATTCCTCAACACCTGCAGTTTCATAGATACTCATTTTTTCTGTTCTGTTACGTTTCGCAGTTGAGGGATTTAACGTTTCCGCAATAAACCGAGGAACACCGCTGTAAGTACCACCTTTTAAATAATTGCGGTCACACCATTTATTTTTTCCTCTTTTTTTCGTTCTAATTCTGCCATTCCCATATTGCATCCTCTCTATGTTTCTATCAATATTTTTATTAAAAAAGTTTTTTTAAACTATGATATATTATAGCATAATTGGCTATTTGTAAAAAGTTTTTCGATATAGAATTTTAAAAAATGCACAAAAAGTGTTATACTGTAATCAATTACAATATACCAAATCTGATCTGGCAATTGTACCAATCATTACCCAGATTTGTAAAGGAGTGAGTAAAATTGTTATTAATTGCAGTATGTGATGATATCCCAATAGAATGTGCTGATATTGCAAAACAAATTGAAACTATACTGAAACAGTCTAATACGGATTTTATTATAAAAAAATTTTTTGGTGGACTGGAACTAATACAAAGCAGGGAAAGTTTTGATATTATTTTTCTCGACATTAAAATGCCTAATATAAACGGTATGGAATTGGCAAAACAAATAAGGAAACAGGGCAGGCAAAGCCTTATTATTTTTATTACATCCGCAAGCGAATATGTTTTTGATGCATTCGATGTGGAAGCTTTTCAATATCTGCTCAAGCCAATACAGACTGATAAACTGAAAAATGTTTTGGAAAAAGCCACAAAAAAAATGCAGATTGATGCAAATATTGATTTTTTAATGATATCCGCAAACCGTCAGATTCAAAAAGTATTTTTAAAAGACATTTTATATATTGAGTCCATTGGCAGGATTGCTAAAATTCATTGTAATAACGGAACATTAGAAACTTACGAGCAAATAGGTATTTTAGAAGATAAATTGTCAGATAAATTCTTTTTCAGATGCCATAAATGTTTTTTAGTGAACTTAAATTTTGTTGATGCATTTAAAAAGACCGAAGTGTGTCTGGAAAACGGAGAAATAATTATGCTGGCAAAAAGGCGGTATGAAGATTTTCAGAAAGCAATCTTATCCTATATGAAAATAAAAGGTGGTATTATTTGATGCATATTGAAATAGATATTATTGTTTTAGGTATCGCCATACATATCATATGGCTTATGGGTCTGGATAAATTAGGCAGTCTGTTTTTACGAAAAAAGAAAGCTATCACAGGTCAATATATTTTCTTTTTAGGATTACTTACGATTACAGGAATATTCCTGAAAGAAAATTATATCGTTCGAGCCGTTACACAACAGTCATTGCTTGTACTGTTTTTCTTTTTCATTTTTTGTGGAAATCGTTGGGAAAAATTGGGCTTATCCAGTATCATTGTTGCTATCTGGGAATTTGCATGGAACGGCACGGATTCTGTACTGTCAATTTGTACTATTATTTTCGCAAATAATAAACTGTTACCTTTCAATGTAGGGCACGAGCCTTTTATAACGATACTTTCGATTGTGATACCCACAGTCTGCATATATCTGCTTTTTTGCAGGACAAAGCTTGCTGAGGGAAATTTTCTGCATGGAAGTGGTAAAATTCTGTTCTCTGTTTCATGTGTACTGCTGGTTTTGATAGATACTATGGGTTTTGGAATTACACAGGGCATTGTTATGGTTTCAAATGGCAGCGGGGCAGACTATTGGAACACTACCTACAACCAACTATTGACCCATTTAGAGGTTCTTGTTTTATCTGTACTGTGTATCATAATATGTTTATCGCTGCTGTTTGGCATGAACAAGCTGATCGGGTATCTCACAATAGACAAGCTTCATAAAATGGAAATCAGCCGCTATCAAGAACTATTAAAGCAATACAGGAAACAGGCGAATGTAAGGCATGACTTGAAAAATCATTTTATTAGCCTATTGACGCTTGCAGAACATGAAGAATGGGATAAGCTGAAAGAGTATTTATTAAAGCTTTGCAATGCGGGAATGATTGGGGAAGAAGATATCGAAACAGGAAATAGTGTTGTCAATGCCATTATCAATACCAAAAAACAAACAGCCAGACAAAAAAATATAAAGTTTGACTGTAATGTAACGATTTCAAGACCGCTGATAATGAATGAATATGATTTATGCATTATATGGGGCAATCTCCTTGACAATGCCATTAACGCCGCCGACATTTCAGAAGAAAAATATATCCTTGTTCAGGCAGAAATCGTAAAAAGAAATTTAATTATTAGTGTAAAAAACTCAATGAGATCTGATAGAATATTGGATTTCAAACAAAAAACTTTCGGGATAGATAACTGGGGCACTGGGCTTAACAATGTAAATAAAATCGTGCAAAAAGAAAATGGGATTATGGATATTGAAATAAAAGGTAATGTTTTTGACATTTCCATTATGCTGCCGATTGCCAGTCATTTATGCCATATATGACATAAAATAAACCGAATATGCCATTTTTATAATTTAAAACTTCTTTATTACCGAAATCATTTAAAATGATGTTGTTGTTATCATTTTGAATGATTTTTTGTTATTTTTGGATATGAAAAGGAGGTTTTATATGAAAGCAGGAAGTATGGAAGGATTGATTGGCGCAAGTATGAATATGGAACTGTCACGAACACCAATGCGTGTATTTAAGGAGGCAGAGCGCAGAGGTGATACGGAAACAATGAAGCGTGCTATGGGGTATGTCACAGACTATCAGGAAAAAGCAAAGGAATGCAGTGACAGAGCGCAGGAAGAACTTCCCAAAGAGCTAAAAGAAGAACGCAAGGAACAAGCAATCAGGCGTGAGCAGGCTCTTGAGCGCAAAGAAGAATCAAAAGAATATGTGGAGAAAATACAGGAGAATCATAATCCAGATAATCCAGAAAAGGATAGCGTAACAATCAGTGAAGAAGGGAAAGTATCTCTGAAAAACAATTCACAGACAGAGGAAACGGCTGTGGCTGTGCAACCTACGGATGTAAAAATGTATACAAGCGAGGGAACTGCAGTATCCATTGATCCCGATATCGAACCGGATAATAAAAATATTGATATCAAAATCTAAAAAGTGTCAATATCTTTGGTTTGTTTCATATACCTATTATGGCAGTAAGCTAGTACCCCAACCGTTTTGGAATTGGAGTACTAGCCTGAAACCACGATAGCATTTTCTATTGTTACTTTTTTCAGTTACTGTTACTTTTCTAGTTGGAACTTTATACAAAATTTTCTTGACTAAATCCTTTCTATATTATATAATCTTAATGATATTTTCCAATACGACATATTGGCACATGGTATTTGTCCGCTTTTTTTGCAGACAGTTTCTATTATGTGTAAGTAAGAAGGAGGTGTTTTCATATGAAAATGACATATCAGCCGAAGAAAAGGCATCGTTCAAAGGTTCATGGTTTTCGTGCCAGAATGAGCACTAAGGGTGGAAGAAAGGTATTGGCTGCCAGACGTGCAAAGGGAAGAAAGAGATTATCTGCATAAATCACAGGTCACATATTTGTGGCCTTTTTTTCTATGTATGTTTTCGTTTTAGTTTTTCTTCATCACAAGCAAAATGAGGATAAATTATGAAATTTTCCGAATCATTAAAGAGCAACAGGGATTTTCAAGCCGTTTACGGCAAAGGGAAAAGTTATGCAAATCGTTATTTGGTAATGTATGTATTGGAAAATGGGCTGGATAAAAACCGGCTTGGGATTTCTGTCAGCAAAAAAGTAGGGAACAGTGTTGTTAGACATAGAATTACACGATTGATCAGGGAAAGTTACAGACTACATGAGAGTATATTTAATAGTGGTTTAGATATCGTAGTCATTGCGCGGGTAAACGCGCGGGAAGCTGGTTATGCGGAGATGGAAAGTGCGCTGCTCCATATATCAAAGCTTCACAGGAATGTATTAAGATGAAAAAATTTATTATTCGGCTAATATTATTATATCAGAAATACTTGTCGCCGCTGAAATCGACAAAGTGCCCGTATTACCCTACTTGCTCACAATATGGATTAGAAGCAGTCCGGCAGTATGGAGCAGTGAAGGGCGGTTTCCTTGCATTATGGAGAATACTTCGCTGTAACCCTTTTTCTCATGGGGGATATGATCCAGTTCCTATATTGCATAAGAAGAAGGATAGGAATTTTTAGAATGATCAAGGTTTTAGGAGGAGTTGAATGGATTTTATGCTGTTGACCCAGAATGCCACGCCGATTTTCAAATATGTGGTAATGCTTCTAGGTTTTATTATGAATGTTATATTTGAATTCCTAAATTTAATAGGGATTCCAAATGTTGGTTTATCTATTATTTTATTTACAATTGTTATTTATTTGCTTTTAATGCCGTTAACGGTGAAGCAGCAGCGGTTTTCAAAGCTTTCGGCTAGAATGAATCCGGAATTGCAGGTTATTCGTGATAAATATAAGGGTCGGCAGGATCAGGAAGCCATGATGGCAATGAAAAATGAAACGGATCAAATTTATGCAAAGTATGGCGTTTCACCTTCAGGAAGTTGTCTACAGCTTTTGATTCAGATGCCAATTCTACTTGCATTGTATCGTGTTATTTATGCAATGCCTGCTTATGTTACAAAGATTGGTGAGGTATTTGGCATTCTTGCAGATAAAGTTATGGCAGCAGCAGGTGGTGTGGAATATATACAGGAGCTTCCGGCAGCAGCGGCATTTTCAAAAAATTTTGCACTTGCAGGAAATACCAGAAATGCAGTAATTGACACATTAAATAAATTGTCAACAGGAGATTTAGCAGCGCTTGCGGACAAGTTCGGACTTTCAGATTTAACGTATAACGGAAGTATTATTTTATCAAATGGAACACAGAAAGGTTTGATTGATACCTATAACAATTTTCTTGGGTTAAATATCGGCAATTCTCCAATGGATACAGTTACTTCTTCTTTTTCTTCGGGCAATTATCTACTGTTAATAGGGGCGTTGTCTATTCCTGTTCTTGCGGCGGTAACACAATGGATCAATTATAAATTAATGCCACAGGCAGCACCAGCAGAGGATAAAAATAATAAGAAGCAGCCAACAAATGATACAATGGAAGCAATGCAGCAGTCCATGAAAACAATGAATGTGGTTATGCCGATTATGTCAGCATTTTTCTGTTTGACACTGCCAGCAGGTATGGGTTTATATTGGGTAATCGGTGCAGTAGTACGAAGCATTCAGCAGGTAGTGATTAATAAGCATATTGACAAGATGGATATTGAAGCAGAAATTGCCAAAAATATCGAAAAGTATCATGAGAAATTAAGAAAACAGGGAATTGACCCTGCAAAATTAAATACAGCAGCGCGCACAAATACAAAGAATTTAGCATCAAAAACAGCTTATCAGAATACGGCGGCGAAAAGACCCGCAAAAACCGCTGAGGAGAGGGCAGAAGAGGTTAGGAAATCTACGGAATATTATAACCAAAATGCGAAACCCGGAAGTCTTGCTTCTAAGGCAAATATGGTAAAACAGTATAACGAAAAGAATAATAGATAGGTTATAGGGGGATCAAGCAATGGATTATATAGAATTTAAAGGCAAAACGAAAAATGACGCAATTACGGAAGCGTGCCAGCATTTTTCTATTCCAAGCGATAAATTGGATTATGAAGTGATTGAGGAGGGCAAAGCTGGAATATTAGGTTTTGGTTCAAAACTCGCTGTGATAAAGGCAAGAGTGAAAGAAGATGTGCAGGAGGAAGTCATTGAACCAGTTAAAATTTCCGAGAGTGTGGCAAAGACAGCGAAAAAAACTTATTCGTCTGTGCCAGATGATTCTGCGCCGCTGCATGGTGCTTCCAGTACAGCAGAGAATCACGATGTTGAGGCAGTAGCGAAAAACTTTTTAAATGAAGTCTTCCATGCTATGGATATGACGGTGGTTATTAATACGAAATATAATGATTCCCTGCGTTCCCTTGAAGTGGAATTAAGTGGTGAAGAAATGGGCGTGCTGATTGGAAAAAGGGGTCAGACGCTCGACTCCCTCCAGTATCTGATTTCTCTTGTTGTAAATAAGGGAACAACAGAATACATAAGGGTTAAAGTAGATACAGAGAATTATCGGCAGAGAAGAAGGGAAACGCTTGAAAATCTTGCAAAAAATATTTCTTATCGGGTAAAGCGTACAAAAAGACCAGTTTCTTTAGAACCAATGAACCCTTATGAGAGAAGAATTATTCATTCCGCATTGCAAAATGATAGATATGTCACAACGCATAGTGAGGGGGAAGAGCCATATCGTAGAGTGGTAGTTACTTTAAAGCGGTAGTAAAAAAGCCGCTGGGGAGGCATTAACGGATTATAGTGAAGTTAATGCCTTTTCTTATGCGTAGGCAAAAGACACTTAGGATATTTTTAATCTTCTTAATGAGTTTTTCCATTCGCACAGAAATGGAGTAAAGTGACAAGTTCCAGTTTATAGAGCCGTTAAGTTGTTGTTAATTTTGTGATTTTTGTAAAAATATACTTTATATTATTAAATCTATGCAGTGGGAATACTTTTCCGAAAAGGGAGATTTTAGAAAGGAATTTTGATATGAGAACAGATACGATTGCGGCTGTTGCGACGGCAGCAGGAAGTGCGGGAATTGGAATAATACGAATTAGCGGCGAAAATGCAATTGCTGTTGCAGACTGTGTATATCGTTCCAAAAATAATCAGAAGAAATTGGCAAATGCGGCAAGCCATACTATACATTATGGTTTTATCTATTATCAAGGGGAATTAATTGACGAAGTAATGGTTGCTGTTATGAAAGCGCCACACACTTATACTTGTGAAGATATAGTGGAAATTGACTGTCACGGCGGGATTCTTGTAATAAATAAAATCTTGGAGGCAGTTCTGCAAAGCGGTTGTCGTTTGGCAGAAGCAGGAGAATTTACAAAGCGTGCTTTTCTAAATGGGCGCATTGATTTGTCAAGAGCGGAAGCAGTGATGGATATTATTTCATCGAAAAACGAGTTTGCGTTGAAAAGTTCCGCACATCAATTAACAGGTTCTCTTTCGAAAAAAGTGCGTTCACTGCGGGAAGCGCTTCTTTATGAAATTGCTTTTATTGAATCTGCGTTAGATGATCCCGAACACATCAGTCTTGAGGGATATCCTGTAAAGTTGGAACAAAAAGTTTTGAAGGTGCGTACAGAAATCCAGAAATTAATTGACAGTGCCGATAACGGGAAAATATTGAAAGAAGGCATAAACACGGTAATTGTCGGCAAGCCAAATGCAGGAAAATCTTCGTTAATGAATCTTTTAGCAGGAGAGGAAAAAGCAATTGTTACAAGTATAGCTGGAACGACAAGGGATATTTTAGAGGAACAGATTCGGCTTCATGGTATTGGGTTGAATATCATAGATACTGCAGGTATCCGTGATACGAATGACGAAGTGGAAAAACTCGGTGTAGAGAAAGCCAAAAAATATGCTGAAAATGCAGATTTGATCCTTTATATGGTTGATGCATCTTGTCCGTTGGATGAAAATGATGATGCAATTATAAAACTAATTTGCAGCAAAAAAGTAATTGTTTTATTAAATAAAAATGATTTGACTACGGTTGTTTCTGAACAGGATATTAAAGAAAAATTTATGGAAACAGAAAAAATGACAGATATGTCAGAAAATTTGGACTATACAATTATTAAAACATCAACGAAAGAAAATACGGGTATTGATAAATTTGAACAGGTAATAAAAGATAAGTTTTTTCATGGGGAAATTGCAGTAAATGAAGAAATTTATATTACAAACCAAAGGCATAAAGAGGCATTGCAGGAAGCGTTTCAAAGTTTTGATCTGGTGCTTGCAAGTATAGAAAATCAAATGCCGGAGGATTTTTATTCCATTGATTTAATGGATGCATATTCTGCATTAGGAAGGATTATTGGAGAGGAAGTCGGCGACGATTTAGTAAATGAGATATTCGGAAAATTTTGTATGGGGAAATAGTATTTTGTCTTTGCAAAAAGGTTTCTTTGCTTATAGATTATGAAAAAAGGGTGGTGCATATGACGGAAATTCGGGAAATTGTGGATGTTTGTGTAGTTGGTGCGGGTCATGCGGGCTGTGAGGCTGCTTTGGCGTGCGCACGGATGGGATTGGAAACGGTTATTTTCACAGTAAGCATTGACAGTATAGCGCTGATGCCATGCAATCCGAATATTGGTGGTTCTTCCAAGGGTCATTTGGTTAGGGAAATTGATGCGCTTGGTGGTGAGATGGGGAAGGTAATTGACCAAACATTTATTCAATCCAAAATGCTGAATGCATCAAAAGGGCCTGCAGTGCATTCGCTGCGTGCACAAGCAGATAAAGCGGAATATTCGCGTGCAATGCGCAAAGTGCTGGAAAATCAAGAACATTTAACAATAAAACAAGCAGAAGTTGTGGAACTTTTAGCGGAGGAATATCTGTCACAAGGGATTGCAACGAAAAAAATTACAGGAATAAAAACGTTTACGGGTGCTATTTATCAAGCAAAAGCCGTGATCCTTTGTACGGGGACATATTTAAAGGCGCGCTGTTTGTGCGGCGAAGCAATTACTTACACGGGGCCAAACGGATTACAGTCGGCGAATTATTTAACAGATTCCTTGGAATCGCTTGGGGTGGAGCTGCGTCGATTTAAGACAGGGACGCCAGCGAGAATGGATAAACGATCGATTGATTTTTCCAAAATGGAGGAACAGTTTGGAGATCCGCATGTAGTGCCTTTTTCTTTTTCTACAGATCCAGAAACGGTACAGATTGATCAGGTTTCTTGTTGGCTAACATATACCAATGAGCAGACGCATGAAATTATTCGGGCAAATCTGGATCGTTCGCCGCTTTTTGCAGGAATTATTGAGGGGACAGGCCCGCGGTACTGTCCATCCATTGAAGATAAAGTTGTGAAATTTGCCGATAAAGAACGTCACCAAGTATTTATAGAGCCAGAGGGATTACATACGAATGAAATGTATATTGCAGGTATGAGTTCTTCTTTGCCGGAGGATGTGCAGCTTGCGATGTATCGAACAGTTCCAGGTTTGGAACATTGCAAAATTGTGCGCAATGCATATGCAATTGAGTATGATTGTATTAATCCTGAGCAGCTTTTTCCGACTTTGGAATTTAAGGATATTCAAGGGCTTTTTAGTGGTGGTCAGTTTAACGGCAGCAGTGGTTACGAGGAGGCGGCGGCACAAGGGCTGATCGCAGGAATCAACGCAGGGTTGTCTATCCAAGGAAAAGAACAGATTGTTCTGGATCGTTCGCAGGCATATATTGGTGTTTTAATTGATGATTTAGTGACAAAAGAAAACTTTGAACCATATCGCATGATGACTTCGCGTGCGGAATATCGGCTACTATTGCGGCAGGATAATGCGGATTTGCGCCTGCGCGAAATTGGCTATAAGGTTGGTTTGGTTTCTGAGGAGCAGTATCAATCTGTTTGCAAAAAAGAGCAGATGATTGCCGCAGAGGTAGAGCGTCTTCAATCTATTAAGGTTGGCGCTAATCAAGAAATGCACGCATTTCTGGAACGGCAAGGCAGCGCGGGATTAAAGACAGCCGCATCTTTGGCAGAGCTTATCAGCAGACCGGAATTATCTTATGAAATGATAGCAGAAATTGATCCCGACCGACCTGTTTTACCAGAAGATGTAATTGAACAGGTCAATATCAATATAAAATATGACGGATATATTAAACGCCAGCTTCGTCAGGTAGAGCAGTATAAAAAAATGGAGAAAAAGAAAATTCCAGCAGAAATTGATTATCAGAATATTAAAAATCTTCGTTTAGAGGCACGGCAGAAATTACAGAAATTCAAACCAGTTTCTGTAGGACAGGCTTCTCGTATCAGTGGCGTATCACCGGCGGATATTTCTGTACTTTTAGTATATTTGGAACATTACGCAGCCAGCCGTTTAGTTTAGGAGTGTCAGCCAAAGGCGAATAGAGGAAAGTATGCAAACAACTTTTTCTATTCAAATAATAAGGAACAGTCCTAAGTATTGAAGTATATGGGGAGGAAGCTGAGTTTACCTATGATAGGGATACTGGGAGGATTTTTTAATGAAAAGTGAGTTAGAAAAATGTTACAATGGAGAATGGTACAACTGTCATGATACAGTTTTTTTGGAATATAAAAAGAACGCACGTAAGTTATTGTCGGAGTACCATGCGCTATATTATGAACAAAAAGATGAAAAGCGTGCGATCTTACAAAAGATGTTTGGCGCAATAGGAACGAATGTATCAGTAGGGTTACCGTTTATCTGTGATTATGGATGCAATATATATTTAGGCAGTAATGTTTCTATTAATATGAACTGTACATTTGTTGACTGTAACCGTATTGAAATCGGAGATAATGTTTTGATTGCGTCCAATGTGCAGATATACACTGCGGCGCATCCGGTAGAATTGTCGGAACGGCTTACACCGGATTGGAATATAGAAAGCGGAGCGTATTTTTGCAGAACCTATGCGCTTCCAGTGAAAATTGGAAGTGGCTGCTGGATTGGCGGCGGTGTGATTATCTTGCCAGGCGTAACAATTGGGGAAGGAACGGTTATCGGAGCAGGAAGTGTTGTTACCAAGGATATTCCATCGAATTGTGTTGCCGTAGGAAATCCCTGTAGAGTAATGCGGAAAATTAACAATTCTAACGCATTGCAATAAAGAAAATAATTTGTTGCTTGTAGCAGATACATATCAATGTTATAATATATATACTGCCAAACGCTTAAATTTGTCAATATTGCTGACTTGTGAGCGTAGTTATCGTTACTTTTCACACCCATGCCAAAGTAGTGGGAATTATGCGCCAAAATGCTAAAAGCTTTTGCTTTTTTACTT
>CBCOYO010000044.1:16331-23761 GCA_965114465.1 uncultured Lachnospiraceae bacterium | reverse complement strand
TCGTCGGAAAGCTGTTATGAAACGGAAAAGCTGTTAAAAGTGTTGTCGGAAAGCTGTTCTGAAACGGAAAAGCCGTCAAAAGTTTCACCGGAAAGCTATCATGATGCGGTAAAAATTGCCATAGAGCGCATGAACGTAGACACAAGCAAACGCAATATTTTAATTGCGCATCAGTTTGTGACAGGCGCTGGACGCTGCGATTCGGAGGAGGTATCTGTTGGTGGTTTGGATAATGTGGAATCGGAGGTCTTTGATGCCTTTGACTATGTGGCGCTGGGGCATATTCACAGTCCGCAGTTTATCAAACGAGAAACGCTGCGGTATTGTGGAACGCCGTTAAAGTATTCCTTTTCAGAAGCCGATCAGGAAAAATCAGTTACGGTTGTTGAATTTGCAGAAAAGGGAAATATTCAATTGTCTACAGTGCCTCTTGTTCCGCTTCGTGATATGCGCAGAATCCGCGGAACTTATTTGGAAGTAACAGCACGCACATTTTATCAGGATTTCAATACGGAGGATTATGTGCAGGTTACATTGACCGACGAGGAGGATATTCCGGATGGGCTGCAGAAGCTGCGCATTATTTATCCTAATTTAATGCGTTTAGAATATGATAATAGTCGAACAAAGCATAGCCATATTATTGAGCGCGCGGAGGATATTGAGCAGAAATCGGAACAGGAATTGTTTGCAGAGTTTTATGAACTGCAAAATAACCAGCCAATGAATGCGGAACAGGCGGCGTTTGTGGCACAGTTAATTGCGGCGTGCAAAGAACAAGATAAATAGGCAAAGGAGGAATCATGATAGAATGAAGCCAGTTAAATTGATTTTAAGTGCATTCGGGCCTTATGCGGGGAATACAGAGATTGATTTTGCGCGTTTAGGCGGGCAGGGCTTGTATTTGATTACCGGAGATACCGGCGCTGGAAAAACGACGATTTTTGATGCGATTACATATGCTTTGTACGGAGAGGCGAGCGGGGATGTGCGCAAGGCAGATATGTTTCGCAGTAAGTATGCCAAAGAGGATGTGCCGACATTTGTGGCGCTAACATTTGATTATCGTGGGAAGCGTTATCAAGTGAAGCGTAATCCGGAATATCAGCGTCCTAAGGGCAGAGGGACAGGATACACGACACAGAAGGCAGAAGCAGAACTGATTTATCCTGATGACAGAGCGCCGATTACAAAGTCGAAAGAGGTAACGAAAGCAGTAACAGACTTAATTGGATTGGATCGCAGGCAGTTTACGCAGATTGCAATGATTGCACAGGGAGATTTTCAAAAGCTTTTGTTGGCGGGGACAGAGGAGCGGGGCAATATTTTCCGGCAGATTTTTAAGACAGGAATGTACCAGACAATACAGGGAAAACTTAAGGATGCAGCTAAGGCGCAGTGGCAGGAATATGGCGAGTTAAAACGCAGTATTAATCAATATATGGAAAGTATTGTCTGTACGCAAGACACGCCGACGGCGGAGAAAATGCGGCAGCTTTCTAGGGAAAAATTCGAGGGCAGAGTCGGCGAGGGACTAGAATTGTTGCAACAGTTATGTGATGAGGACGAGGCGGCTTTGCGGGAATTAGAGCAGCAAAGGGATGCATTGGAAAAGAAGATTGAGGAGGAGAACCAGCTTATCGGAAATATCCATAAAATCCGTCAGCAACAGGAGGAACTTTCCGAAAATCAGCGTATGTTGGAGGCGTTAGAGCCGCAATTGCAGCAGGAGGAAGCACGTTATCAGGAAGCAGAACAAAATGCGGCAGTGTGTGGGCAGATTGCGGAGGATATTAAGGAACAACAAAAAAATCTAACACTTTTTGACCAATTGCAGCAGCATCAGCAGGATCTGGCAGCAGTACAGCAGACAATAGCACAGGAAAATAAACAGAAACAAACGTTTGCTGAACAAAAGGTATCACTGGAAATCTTGTTAAAAACAGAAGCAGAGGAATTGGAAAAACTTGTGTCAATCGGTGAGGAGCGGGCGCATCTGGAAAATGGCAGGAAGGAAAAGCAGCAGCAAATAAATAACCTAAAGCAGCAAAGAACTGACTGGGAGCAGGAGCTTGAGCGACAGCAGCAGACGGAGGATAGTATTGCAAAGGAACAGGAAACGACGGCATTGCTTGCAGATCAGACAACACAGTTAAAAGAGCAGATAACACAGCTTGCAGACAGGGAAACAATGCTGGCAACTACAAAAGATTTACAGGGAAAACTTGCGGAGCAGCAAAGGTTTTTGCAGCAGGCGCAGACAGAGCGTGAGGAAAATCAAAAGCAGTTACAGCAGCTAACCGATACAATCCATAAACTTAACGAACAAAAAAACGAACTTTCTGAAAAGGAAACACAGTGCAAGGAAGAATTGGAACGCCTGAAAAATGCGGGAGAATTAGAAATTCAATGGCAGCATAAGACAGAAGCAGCACAAGAACAGCTTGACACTTTCCAAAAACAAAAAGAGCGTTTGCATACCTTGCAGCAGCAAGCCGCAGAACAGGAAAAAGCATATCAAAAAGCCCAAGAGCAGGCAAATACACAGCGCAGACAGCAGACTCTTTGGCGCAGTGAGTGGGAGGAGGTAAAAGAATCCGATACCCGCAGTTTGCAGCTTGCGCAGGCGCAGAAGGAATTGGTAGAGCAGATGCAGGATTGCAAAATACTTTTTGAGGAAATAAAAGGCTGGGAGAAATTAGAAACGGATTTACATATAGCACAAGAGGATTATCAAAAGGCAGCAGAGCAAAAGGAGCAGATAGGCACTGAATACAGGGAAACGGAGCAGCGTTTTCTGGATGCACAAGCAGGAATGCTGGCACGTACATTAGAGGACGGGAAGCTTTGCCCGGTCTGTGGCTCTATCCATCACCCAACTCCAGCGCAAATGCCAAAGGCTGCACCAGAGAAAAAGGAAGTTGAACAAAAGAAGGCACAGCTTACCGAAGCGGAAAAAAATGTGGAGCGGTTAAGCGTTACCGCAGGCCATCTCGATAGTCGTCTAACAGAACAGAAGCAGAAAGTTTGGGAACTGGCAGAGCGTATTTGGCACGATACATCGGAAGCGGACAACGAGAAAAAGGAAGAAAACAATAGTTTGGATTCGATAAAAGCGTTTGCAGAGAAAGTGGGAGAAAGCGTTACTGCAAATTTACAGGAACAGCTTGCAATCAAGGAACAACAATTAAAAGAACGAGAACAAGAAATTGTGTTGGCAATCAAAAATACAAAAAAAGAGCAGAAACGTAAAACAGAATTAGACCAGCTAATCAAAGACGGTGAGGCGGCACAAGTAGACATAGATGTATTATTGCAGCAGGAAAATAAAGCATTTGCGGCAGTGCAAGGCAAGCTGGACGAGATGCAAAAACAATGGGAGCAGATGCTTTCGGAACTGCAATTACCGAATGCTGTAATGGAGAATATGGAAGCAGCAGCGGATTATCTATGCGAAAAACGAAATAAATGTAAATCGCAGTTAAAGCAGGCCAAAGCAGAGAAAAAACGACAAGCGCAGCTATTAGTGGAAGCAGAGCAGGCAGAGGGACAAAAACAGCAGTTACAAGAACAGATCAGTGTACAGACAAGTCAACAGGCGGAGCGCATAGGACAAAATAAAACCTTATTTAAGCAGATTTCTAATGAATTGGAGAAAGCAAGTAAACTGTGCAGCGAAGCGGCTGTGCATTTAACACAAGGGAAGAATTTAGAAAGCTGTTCGTTGTATACAGAAATAATGGATGCAGCAGACATAAGTTTGGGGATAGAGAACAGCGTTTTTGATGATTCCTTTTTGGTTGTACCGACAGAGGAGAGCAATAATTCAGAGGAATCCATCCAACAGGTGTTACAATCAGCGTTTTCCATTTTGCAGGACTATCAAGAGCAGCTACAAAAGTTGGCGGATATGCTTGAAAAAACAATTGCATACCGCAAAAAACTGGAAAATAAACAGGCACAGACAGAGGAGGCATTCGAAACAAGTAAAGAAACGCTTGCGAAATTGGAAAAGGCATTAGAGGGAATAAAAAGTCTGCGGCAGAATCAGCAGAAACAGCTTTTTGATATCCTTTGTGCACAGGAGGCGCAGCTTGAAGAATCTTATTTGCAGGCAGACAAAGTTCCAGAAGAAGTTTTGCGCAACACAGCCAAGCGTTTAGTATTACAATTAGAAGAACAATACAACATGCTTTCGGACAAGCTGGAGCAGAATGATAGGCAGCAGTTACGCAAACAACAGTTGGAACAGCAGATTCCCGAAAAAGAGAGCAAAGTGAAAACAATTAGTCGGGATATTCAAAATATAGATATTTTACTGGCGAAACAGTCGACAGAGTGCATTGCAAAATCAAATGAAATTGACAGTTTGCAGAAGCAGTTGGGAAGTGAGCCAAAGGAAGCCGTTGAAAATCATATTGCTGCATTACAACAGCGAAAGCAGTCACTAGAAAAAGCGCTCCAAACGGCAAAAGAACAATATGAAAATGCAAAAACGAATAAAGCGCGCCTGACAGCTTCCATTGAAACGCTGCATAGACAGCTTGACGCAGCAGGGGAAGCCGCAAATACATTGGAGGAGGTCGTGATTGCGCGACGGACAAAATGGCAGCAGGATAAAAAGGAGCTAGGGAATCAGCGTGATTTAAAGAAATCTGCACTCTCTGTGAATCAGGATATTTACAACAAAGTAACCGCAAAACAGGAAAATATTTTAGCAGTGGAAAAGAAATGTATATGGATGAGGGCACTTTCGGACACTGCAAATGGAATGCTGTCTGGAAAACAGAAAGTAGAGCTAGAAACCTATATTCAAATGACCTATTTTGATCGTATTCTGCGGCGAGCAAATCTGCGGCTGTTAACAATGAGCAGTGGGCAGTATGAACTAAAGCGTGAGGTAGACAGCGAAAACCGCAGGGAAAAAGCAGGATTAGAATTATCTGTAATCGATCACTACAATGCGACAGAGCGCAGTGTAAAAACATTGTCAGGTGGGGAGTCTTTTGAAGCGTCACTATCCCTTGCGCTCGGCTTATCGGATGAAATTCAGTCTTATGCTGGCGGGATTCAAATGGACTCTATGTTTGTGGACGAGGGATTCGGCTCTTTGGATGAGGAAGCGCTGCATCAGGCAATGAAAGCGCTGATTCGCCTGACAGAAGGCAATCGCCTTGTAGGCGTTATCTCCCATGTTTCGGAATTAAAAGAACAGATTGAACGAAAAATTATTGTTACAAAATGCCGCAGCAAGGACGGTGTAAGCAGCCATATAGAAATAGAGTAAAAATAGAATAACGGTGAAAGATTATAGCCCAGCCAAACACTTAGCGAAAGATTGGCAGGTGTTTGGCTGCGCAGCTTCCTAATTGCGGCGTGTTTTTCAATAATTTTGAATGCTGCGCTTTAAGGCGTCCAAATAAAAATTCCCCAGTTCGCTAATCACGCCTTTGCGGTGGATAATGTATCCGATACGCATAGCGTTTTCCTCTGCAAGCGGTACAGAAATAATATCCCTTCCGTTTAAATTGTTGTCGATAATGCCACTGCAAACGGTATAACCATTTAGCCCGATTAAAAGATTAAACAGTGTTCCCCTGTCACGTACTCGTATATTTTTCTTCCGTTGTGAGGCGGAGAAAATTTCTTCCGAGAAATAAAAAGAATTATGTTCCCCCTGCTCAAAGGATAGATATGGGTATGGCATAAGTTGATCGTTGGTTATAATATCGTTTTCTGCAAGCGGGTGGTTTCTGCTGATAAAGATATGCGGTTTCGCAACAATAAGCTCATAAAACGCTAAATCGTGGGATTTAAGGATTTTACAGAGTACGGTTTCATTAAAATCATTTAGGAATAAAATACCAATTTCACTTCTCATCTGCGCAACATCATCAATTATTTCATAAGTTTGTGTTTCCCGTATGGAAAAATCATATTCTTCTTGTCCGTATTCCTGAATTAAATCCACAAAAGCGTTTACGGCAAAAGAGTAGTGTTGTGTGGAAACGCAAAACTGTTTTTTTACACCGCCGCCGCCTTTGTATTTATCTTCAAGAATCGCTGCCTGTTCCAATACCTGCCTTGCGTATCCCAAAAAAATTTCCCCCTCTTTGGAAAGTAGAATGCCTTTATTGGTTCTGTTAAAAATTTGAATATGCATTTCTTTTTCAAGTTCGTGGATTGCATTGGTAAGGCTTGGCTGTGAGATATACAGCCTGTCCGCTGCCTCAGTAATTGTCCCCGTTTCAGCCACGGTCACCACATATTTTAATTGCTGTAATGTCATTGTTATACCTCTCGTCTGCTAAGAAATAGACTGCCAATCAATTGTATAAAGGTTTTTTACTATTAAAAGTCCTGTTCTGTCGCCAAGCAATCTAAAAACAATAGATACTGCTTAACAGTTAAATTTTCCAATTAACCTGACTACATAACACCAACCATATACGTTTAACCAATACAGTACGATAAATTTTGGCGTTATGTAGTATAGATCTGCAATCTGCGGCTTTGAAACAGGTAATCGGAGTTTTGCCATAAACGGTAATATTATAATATATTTACAGAAATATGTAAATGAAATTAGAACGGATTGCAGCACAAGTGTAACACCAAGCTGGTTTTGTGCACGATTCCTTTTACGGAAACTATTGACTTCGTATTATTGGTATAGTACAATTTTTTTATGCGAAAAAACACGAATAATATACAAAAACCCCGCATACCAAAGGGTAAAAGAGGGCAGAAAAAATGACGGCAGACATACATTATCCAAGTGGGAATGCACAGCGGGAAGCAGCGCAGGCAAAAATGTAGTATAAGGAGGTTCTAGATGAAAAATCAACGAATGAGCACAACAATTACACTTGCGATAACGGTAGTAGTTGCCGTATGCATTGCCTTGTTATATGCAATTGCGAACAATGGGATGTTGTCAATTATGAAAAAGTCCGCAATGGATAATATGGAAGTTTCACTTGCAGCACAGGCAAGTATTATTGAAGAATATATTGCGCATCAAGAGGATTTGATAACAGCATTCAGTAAGGCACCTGTGGTAATTGATTTGTTGAAAAATCCAGCAGACAAGCAGAAACAGCTTGCAGCGCAGGAATATACAAAATTATATTTTGCTGGAATGCAGCACTGGGAAGGGCTGTATGTTGCAGATTGGAATACCTATGTAATGACCCATTCTGACGAGGGAGCAATTGGGATTACCACGCGCGAGGGAGAATCTTTAAAAACACTACAAACAGCGCTTTCGCAGGGAATTTATAATGCTGGAATTATTGAGTCGCCGGTTTCGCATCGTTTAATTTTGTCATTATATTGTCCTGTTTTTGATAATGATGGTAGTACAATACTTGGTTTTGTCGGCGGCGGGCCGTTTGCAGATGGATTAAAAGAACTGTTATATGCTGACG
>CBCOYO010000044.1:0-16321 GCA_965114465.1 uncultured Lachnospiraceae bacterium | reverse complement strand
TGATTTTCCAATGTATGAATATGATAAGGAAGGGAAACAATATATTTTCACACAAGAGGCGTCTTTTATGGGGACTGAAATTCAAGACGAATTACTGTTATCCATTATAGCGGAATTACAGGGAGTAAGCAGCGCAACAATTGGCGAAAAGGATTATCATGACCAAAACCAAGGCAAATCCATTGCGATTTATCAATATCTGCCGGAGCATGGCTGGGCAGTTGTCTTGTGCAGCAGCGAAGATATTATTTATGCGGATGCCAATAAAAGTATGCGTCTTTTGGGGATTGTTTGTATTGTTTTTGCGTTAGCAATTGGTATTTTATCTTGGATATTTATTCGTATAAGTACCAAGCCGTTAAAATATGTGCAGTCGGCAATTTGGCAATTGAAAGAGTTAAAATTGCAAAAGGAGCATAAGCTGGATGCCTATATTCATGGAAAGAGTGAAATTGGACAGATTGCAACGGCAATTGATTCACTATATGAATCGTTTGAGGAGATTGTCGGTACATTAAGTCGTTGTTCGGATTCATTAACACAGTCTTCAACGAAAATGTCGGATTCTTCTAAAGTGCTGCTACAATGCGTGGAGGAAAATTCAAATGTGACAGAGCAGTTTGCACATCATACAGATGCCATTACAGGGACAGTGCAGCAGGTAGAGCAGGAAGTAAACGAGATTGCGGAAACTGTATCACGTGTGGAAAATCAAATACAAGTCGGCGCAAAACACAGCAGTATTCTAAGTGGAAAAGTGGCTCAGATGAAAGATACTGTTAGCCGTTCGCTGGAGGAAATCAACACTCGTATTGCTCAAAATAAGGCAGAGATTGAAGCTGCAATGGCAAATTTACAGTCATTGACACGCATTGATGAAATGGCGACACAGATTTTGGATATTACCAGCCAGACAAATTTGCTTTCTCTCAATGCTGCAATTGAAGCGGCAAGAGCCGGCGAAGCAGGGAGAGGATTTGCCGTTGTTGCGGGAGAGATTGGCGATCTCGCAAATAGTTCTTCTTCCACAGCGACACAAATACAGGTGATTTGTAACGAAACAAAAGCCAATATTACAAAGGTGCAGAACTGTTTTGATAATATTGTTTCTTTTATGCAGAAGGATGTGCAGGCACAGTTCCAAGCCTTTGATACGGCAACAAACGAATATTCTGTTTCCATTGAAGAAATTCAGGAAATTATTAAAGGAATTGAACAGTCGGCAGTAAGCTTTGTGGATGCCGTGGCAGCTATCCGCAGCCAGATAAATGAAGTGCAGAATATTCCAGCAGCGTCTGTTATTAGCACTGGGGATATTTTGGAGAAGATTGGCAAAATGGAAGCAACCACCGACGAATTATCCGCAATTGTAGATGCAAACCGCGATAATGCGATTGCTATACGAGATATTGTGGGGCGGTTTTCAGGTAACAGTTCAGGTAGGGGCTGTCGCAATAAGCTTTGAGTATACAACATATAGTGTAAATATTCGTACAGTGTTAGACTATCTTGTATTCGTTTGCCTTAATGCGACAAACCTGTAATAAAATGTAGTGGTTGGAGGTATCCAGCCCATCGCGAAGCAATTTCCAATGGCTGGATACGTAACAGTTCAATGGGTTATCTGAACTGTTACGTTTTCAGTATAATGAAACGATTGGGGCTGTCTGTTGATACTTGCAATTTCACACTTCCTATGTTATAGTAACAAAGTCTGAAATGCAAAAAACAAAGCATTTTAGACTATTAAACGTCAGTTCGAAACCTTCCTGACGAAAAGAGCCACGCTTGGTTCTTTTAAATCAAAACTAAAGGAGAATGAAAGAAATGAAAAATCAAAATGAAAACGCAATTCCTGTGAGAATTGTACCCGTGCTAACCTTAGTTCAGGCTGCGATGATCGCCGCGCTCTATGTGGTGCTTACGTTTGCCGCCAATGCTCTTGGGCTTGCCAATTATGTGGTGCAGATACGATTTTCAGAAGCACTGACCATTCTGCCGTTTTTTACACCGGCGGCAATTCCTGGGCTTTTTGTGGGCTGTATGTTGAGCAATATCCTTACGGGCTGTATGCCGCTGGATATAGTATTTGGCAGCCTTGCAACGTTGATAGGTGCATTTGGAACGTACGCACTGCGTAAAAATAAATGGCTTGCGCCGTTGCCGCCAATTGTTGCCAATACGATTGTTGTGCCGTTTGTGCTTGCCTATGTATATCAGTTTGAAGGGTCTATTCCCTATTTTATGCTGACGGTAGGGATTGGTGAGGTCATATCATGCGGTGTGCTGGGAATGCTGCTGTTGTTTGCACTAAGTAAATACGCTGGAAGAATATTTGTTCGAAATTAGTATAACCCGCACGAAATATCCTAATATTTGGCATAGGTGCACAAAAGATAAGTGCCGATTTGCGGCGTGAGGTATATTTGGAGTATTATTGGCGTGTACTTATAAAAAGGTAATTCGTCTGCTTTTGGAAAGTGGTCAAAGGAGGGAAAAATATGGCTTTGCAATATGGAATTAGTATTTCGGAAATAATGGACTTTTTTTGTGAGGAGGAGCATGCGGGCTTTACGGAACAGGAAATTAAACAAGCTGAAGAAAATGTTGGTGCTTCGCTTCCCACAGTTTACAGAGAATTTTTAAAGGCATATGGAAAGGATGAGATTAATTCGTTTTTTAATAACCTTTTTTCTCCTCCAGATGATATTTTCACGACATATCAGGCAATTGAGGAAGAACTCGAGGATTGGGAACCAGAGTTTCAGGAAGCGGTAGAGAAAGGGAGCGAAGACGAGTATGCAGACAATGAATATTTTACGCTGTGGCAGCTTCCCAAAGAGCGCTGGAATGAGGTAACAGAAAACTATGTTTTGATTTGGTGCGAAAATCAAGGTGTATGGAATGCGGGATATCTGCTAAAGGACTTATTGGAAGGACAGCCTGATCCGCAGGTATATATGAGTATCAATGATGATTTTATTACATTTGCAAAAGTAGGGAACACAGAACAGTTTTTAATGGAAATGCTGCGTGAAGCAGCGTATGGATATCATGTGGAGGATCTGCATATTTGTACGAAAACACCGGAAATTAAGAAAATGCTTGCGGAGAACCATATTGATATGGAGCGCTTATATCCAGAAGATACAAAACCGTTTATTGGAACTTGTTTGGATTCCGACCACGGAAGGCTGTTTTTCTATAGTATAGGCAGAGATAATTCGCAGGAACTGTATTACGCAAACAGAACGGAAGAAGAATAGTTTGGCAGGGCTAAACTGTAACGCTAAAGGAGGGGTTGCGGTGCAGAAAAAGATACATTTGCCAGAAAACGTTAATACGATTATTTGTCAGTTGGAAGCAGCAGGATATGAAGCCTATGCCGTGGGGGGATGCGTAAGGGATTCTTTGCTTGGGCGAAAGCCGGATGACTGGGATATTACCACTTCGGCGACGCCGGAACAGGTTAAAAAAGTGTTTCGGCGTACAATTGATACGGGAATACAGCATGGCACAGTAACTGTAATGATTGCAGGTGAGGGATATGAAGTGACGACGTATCGTATTGATGGCGAGTACGAAGACAGTCGTCATCCGAAGGCAGTTATATTTACCGCCAATCTTACAGAAGATTTAAAGCGGCGTGACTTTACGATAAATGCAATGGCATATAATGAACGCAGCGGGCTGGTTGATGCTTTTGGCGGCATGGAAGATTTGCACAGTGGTATTGTGCGCTGTGTGGGCAGTCCCAAGGAACGTTTTGGCGAAGATGCATTGCGGATGATGCGCGCAGTGCGCTTTTCTGCACAGCTTGGCTTTACAATAGAGCAACAGACACAACAGGCAATCGCTAGTTTGGCGTCAATGCTGGTGCATATCAGTGCAGAGCGGATTCAGACAGAATTGGTAAAACTTTTGCTTTCTCCACATCCAGAGCAGATACGGTTGGCGTATCAACTGGGTATTACAAAGATAATTATGCCAGAACTGGATGCTGCTTTTGCCACAACACAAAATAATCCGCATCATATGTATACCGTAGGGGAGCATATAATATATTGTTTGGAACAGGTAGGGGCAGATAAGGCACTACGCATTGCTGCGTTGCTGCATGATATTGGTAAGCCAGCGGCAAAGACTATAGACGAGCAAGGGATTGATCATTTTTATCAGCACGCAGAGATTGGAATGCAAATGGCTGAGCAGATTTTAAAACGATTAAAATTTGATAATGATACTTTAAATAAAGTAAAGAGATATATTCAATTTCATGATTATGACTGCGAACCCACCCCCAAAGCGGTGCGGCGTGCAATTCATAAAATTGGCGAAGCATATTTTGCGCAGGTCTTAGAGTTAAAGCGTGCAGATACGCTTGCGCAAAGCTTGTATCAGAGAGAGGAGAAGCTTGCTCGAATTTCACAGATAGAGGCAATTTATCAAGAAATTTTGGAACAGAATCAGTGTGTATCACTGAAAACCATGCAGATTTCTGGAGATGATCTGCTTGCGATTGGCATTCCGGCAGGGAGGCAGATTGGGAGAATTTTGCAGGCTCTTTTAGAGGATGTACTTCAAAATCCAGAACATAATAATTATCCATATTTATTGGAGGCGGCAAAACAGCAAAAATTCCTGTAATAAACTGCCCCCCATCTACATAATATGTACAGATTGAAACTTTCCTATTGCGCAGAAAATCGAAAAAGTAAGGCTTTGTGCGGCGTATTTGGAAGGCACTATTTGATGTAGAGGGGGACTTTTCTTGAATGACAAGACGGTGAACGTTTTAGAACAGTATGATATGGAAGTATTGCGCACCTTTAAAGGAAGGGGAACGATTATCTGTGATACCAACAAGGGGAATCGCGTATTAAAGGAATATAAAGGAAAACCGGATAAGTTAGAGCTTTTGGACTGTTTGCAAAGAGGGATTAGTGATACAATTAAAACTGACACACTTGTCAGAAATAAAGAAGGAATGTTGTTTTCCAAGGAAGCCGACGGCAGTATGTATATTTTAAAGGAACAGGTGGATGGACGGGAATGCAGCTATAAAAATGAGGAGGATATTGCGGGGGCATTTTCCGCAATGGCAACGCTGCACCTTGGATTTACTTATCAAGGCACAGGGACGCAGGGGCTGCCAAGTACAGAACAGGAAGGAAAAGTACAAGAAATTCCAATATATTTCTATGCAGATGAGATGGAAAAGCATACAAGAGAATGTCGTCATGTAAAAAACTATCTAAAAAAACTGCGCGTAAAAAGTGACTTTGAGCGTGCATTATTGCAGGAATATGACTACTTCCTTGAGAAGGCAAATGCAATAACCGTACTTGCTTCAGAACAGCCTAGGCAGGAATATGAGGCATATATCCGTGAAAATGGTCTGTACTGTCACGGCGATTATCAGTATCATAATGTAATTTTTCCCAAAAATGGGAACAACGGTCATTGTGCAGGAGTGGTAAATTTTGAACATTTTGCACATAATTCTGGTGCATTGGATTTTTACCTTTTATTCCGCAAAATTTCAGAAAAGAGCGATTGGTCACTTGCGCTTGCCGATCATATGCTGGAAGCTTATCAGAGTAAACGGCATTTTGCGCCTTGTGAATGGCGCGCGCTGGGGCTGCGACTTGCTTATCCAGAAAAATTTTGGAAAATTATTAATTTTTACTATAATTCGAGAAAATCTTGGATGCCAAACCGTAATTATGAAAAGTTGGAGAGCCTGATTCGTCAGGAACAAAATAAGGAAAAACTTGTACATAAGCTTTTTGGGGTTGTATAAATAGGAGGTCTGGTATATAATCAAAAAGCATAGCAGAGATCAAAATTATACGAAGTGGAGATTACGTAACAGTTCAGGTAGGGGCTGTCGCAATAAGCTTTGATGATACCAGATATGGTATAAATCTAAGCACAATGTTACACTATCTTGTATCCGTTTGTCTTAATGCGACAGCCCTGTAATAAAATGTAGTGGTTGGAGGTATCCAGCCCATCGCGAAGCGATTTCCAATGGCTGGATACGTAACAGTTCAATGGGTTATCTGAACTGTTACGAGATTACTATTCACAGTCGAAATGCGCAGTTTATGCGCATTTATGACCCAATGCAGTAAATTATGAGGGCATTTGCGCCTTGCCATGGGTGACTTGGAATGCGCAAATGCTGTACTATGAGCGCGGGAAGCTGTGAATCGTAACATGTGGAGGAAACAATGAATAAAATAGGGCTTGCATTAGCGCAGACGTGCATTGTCTGGGAGGATAAGGCGGCAAATTACAAAAAGGCAGAGTATATGCTGCGGCAGGCAAAAGCACACCATGCAGATACAATTTTTTTCCCTGAAATGAGTTTTACGGGATTTTCTATGAACATAAGTGCGACTGCGGAGGAGGACGAGGCCACGTTGACCCATATGCGCAGGCTGTCCGCCGCATATCAAATGCATATTGGATTTGGATGGGTGAAAGCTTGTGGGGGACGAGCACAAAACCATTATACTGTGCTCAATCAAACGGGAGAGGTATTATCGGATTATATTAAAATTCACCCATTTTCGTATTCGGGTGAGGATAAACAATTTCAAGGTGGAAGTGAAATCAGCTTTTTTAAGATTAATCATATCCTCTGCAGCAGCTTTATCTGTTATGATTTACGCTTTCCTGAAATCTTTCAGGCAGCGTCAAAACAGGCGGAAGTGATTGTTGTAGCTGCGAACTGGCCGGCATCCCGCAGCGAACATTGGAAAACGCTTTTACGCGCACGGGCGATTGAAAACCAAGTATATATTGTGGCAGTAAACTGTGTAGGAACTATAGGTGGTACGGAGTATTTAGGTGATAGTTGTGTGTTTAATCCATATGGGGAGAATCAGGCAGGCGGGGGCGCTGTAGAAGGGCTTATTTATTATGAAATACCAGGTGATACAGCAGTGTTTCGCAGGGATTTCCCGATACGGCAGGACAGGCGTGAAGAATTGTATCGCAGATTGATGGATCAGTCCAATGAAGTATACTGACAACCGTTAAGATTTTCCAATTTCTGCACAGCCCATATTGTATCAGCGGGCAATATGGGCTGTACAGAAAGGAAAATCTAATCGTTCGTGAGTATAGTTTAATGTAGGAATGTGCGGATTCTAGGTGTAGTGTTTGCGTAACAGGTTCAATTAGGGTATTTATGAACAGTTTTTTTATGAGATTATTCGGATTTAAGAGGGTACAAGCTTGAAAAAAGGAAAAAACAAGAATCAGATATTTTTGCTGCTTGGCTTGGTGCTGATTACAATGATACCACTTGCAGGGTGCAGCCTGGCGGCAGTAAGTGATACAGTGGGTAATGTATTGGGGATAGAAACCTCACAGAGTCAAGAAAGCAGCCAAGACACTAGTTCTGTCAATAGCCAAGACAGTGCTAAGAACAATGCACTGCCAAATCAGATGAATGTAGTTGCCAATTCAGATTCAATAACGCGCACGCCAGGAATGTATGACTCTGAAGATACCGCGGTCGTAGTGAAAAAGAACTTAGAAGAGAGAACGATTCAGCTTCAAAATCTGGCAACATCACGGCGCTATACGCTTACCTACGATGGCACAACAAAGCTTTTCGACCGATATGACGAAGTTGTTTCAATGGAACAGATACAGGAGGCGAGCCTTGTGACGGTGCGTTTTTATAAGCCGGAAAAGGCGCTAACGTATTTGAAAATTTATCCGGAAGGTGTTTATTACAATAATGTACAAAATTATACAATGGATTTAAAAGAGGGAACTTTTCGTGTCGGTGATGAAAGTTACAATATCAGCGGCCATATTGTCGTTGTGTCAGGCGGCAGAGAAGTGGATTTAATGGACGTAAATGAAATGGACGTGCTGAGTGTCTGGGGCTCTAACAGTATGATATACGGTATTAATGTAGAGCGCGGGCATGGTTATCTGCGGTTGCAAAATGAAACGTATTTTGTCAATGGCTGGATTGAGGTAGGCGATAAAATTATCCGCAAAATATCGGAGGACATGCTTCTTGTTGTACCAGAGGGAGCATTTCGTGTAACGGTGAGCCACAAAGGCAGCAGCGCAACACAGGAAATTCAATTCGGGCGCAATGAGGAAATGGCGTGGGATTTAGGTGAAGTGGAGATTACCATTGTTCAAAAAGGAAGTATTATATTTACGGTGACACCAGCAACGGCGAAAGTTTCAATTGATGGCAGAGAAGTGGATATTTCTAAACCGGTAGAACTAGAGTACGGGCTTCATCGGATGCGCGTAACCGCAGAGGGATACGATACGGTAGCCCAGTATATTAAAGTGGGAGAACCCTCTGCAAATATTGAGATTGCGCTGGAACAGAGTGAGGAAAGCACACAGGAGGAGGAATCTTCGCAGAGCAAAAAAAGTGATACAGATGCAAATGAAAGCAGCGACAGCAAACCTGTAAGCAGCAAATCTGGTATGAAATCCTCCAATAGTGATAAGGACGACGAGGACGAAGAGGAAGAAGAAAAACCTTCACAGAAGCCCAGCAACGATGAGGAGGAAGACGAGGAGAGTGAAAATAAAAGCGCCGCTGTATCGGCAAATGCAAAGTATAGGGTTTATATTGACGCACCAGAGGGTGCAGAGGTTTACTTAGATGGAAACTATGTAGGCGTTACACCAACTAATTTTCCTAAAAAAGAGGGCGGCTATGTAGTGACGCTGCGCAGAGCAGGTTATCAGACAAGAAGTTATACTTTGCAGATTGACGGCGAGGAAAAGGACGTAAATTATTCCTTCACAGAGCTGATAAAGCTTGAAGAATAGACGAAAAGGCGAACAAATATAAAAAAATCCATTAAATTAACTAAAATCGGATTTTTATTCTTGACAAAATAAGGCTTTTCACATATAAATAGATATAGGCGTCAATACAGGTGTTGTATTGATGGAAATAGTAAGTTTTAATGAGGTAGTTTTGTTACAACGAAATAAGAGGAGGAGTTCACAATGAACAAAACAGAATTGGTTGCAGCAATTGCAGAGCATGCAGACATGACGAAGAAGGATGCGGACAAGGCAATTACCGCTTTTACAGAGGTGGTTGCTAAGGAGTTGAGAAAAGGCGAGAAAATTCAGTTAGTCGGCTTTGGTACATTTGAAGTAGTGGATCGTGATGCTAGAGAGGGCAGAAATCCCAAGACTGGTGAAACAATGACAATTGCTGCTTCTAAGGCACCGAAGTTCAAGGCAGGCAAAGCATTGAAGGATGAGGTGAACAGATAACCTTTTGCTTCGAACCTTTAAGGCAACTGATGATAAATGGTCAGTTGTCTTTTTCGTTGTTTTATGTATTGATGACAAATGGCACAGGCGTATAGATTTATGCTTTGCGGGTGTGCCGTTTAGGTGTTCCATCTTCATCGTTTATAACAGAAAGGCGGCAGCACGATGCGATTGGATAAATATTTAAAGGTGTCAAGGCTAATTAAGCGCCGCACGGTAGCAAATGAAGCCTGCGACGCAGGACGGGTACTTATTAACGATAAGCCGGCAAAAGCGTCTACAAATGTAAAAGTCGGTGATATCTTAACAATTCAGTTTGGCAATAAAGATGTAAAGGTAGAAATATTAGATGTACAGGAAACGGTAAAAAAGGACGAAGCGAAAGAACTGTTTAAATATTTATAATATTTCTAATGCTTGTAATTTTTCTAATTTCTGTAATAAGCACGCCCCCTCCGCAATATATTGATATGAGGAAAGGGGCGTAATCAATGGAGTATAATTCAAATTCATCCGGTACTGTGGGAGTTGGGAAACACCGACTCAGTCTTGAGCAAAGGCGCGAATGTAAGATAACAGGCGTGGTGGAGGTTCAATCTTTTGATGAGAATACCATTCTGCTGGAAACGGTGGAGGGGATGCTTACCATTAAAGGGAATGGGCTTCATGTCAGCCGCTTGAATCTGGATAAAGGCGAGGCGGATGTGGAGGGATTGGTAGATTCTCTTGTGTATACGGATAAGAAGACGCTCGCCAAAAAAGGAGAGGGGCTGTTAACCCGCCTGTTTAGCTGATGAGTGGAACAATTATTACAGAGTGGCATTTCTGGATGGCGTCTATTATTACGGGTGTAATAATGACATTTGCTTATGATATCCTGCGCCTGTTGCGTCGCATTATCCGACATAACCGTTTCTTTGTGGATATGGAAGATTTATTGTTCTGGGCAGCGTGTTTTTTTACCAGTTTTACGCTGCTTTATTATGGAAATAATGGCGTAATACGCTTTGCGGCAGTAATGGGTGCAGGAATCGGTATGCTTGCTTATACATTGACTGTTGGGAGGTTTTTTGTAAAGTACAGCGTTTTCGTTATTCGTAAGGTGACAGGTATAGTGCATTGGACGATCGGCAGGATAAAGGCATTTTTGCACTGGCTCTTTACACCAGTACGACATCTATGCAAAGCACTTCGGCGCAGAATGGTAAAAATTTCCAGAAATATAAAATACAGGTTGACGCAAAGGACAATTCATCATAAAATGAACCTAATAAATGCTTCAAAGAACGGAAAGGGGAAAATAGCAAATGGCAGCAAACGCAGGTCAAAGAAGAAACCAATACAGCAGAAAGCCAAAAAGAAAAAAACCTGAATTTCTCCGTTCGCGGAATGAGAATCGTCTGGGTATGACTGTGACATTTCTCGCATTGGTAATTATAATGGTAGTGGTTGGCTTTCATTCTATTACCCTGCGGCAGAAGGAAGCACAATATGCTGCGCGGGAGCAGGAACTTTTGCAGCTAAAGGAGCAGGAGGAAAAGCGCACCGAAGAATTGAAACAATTTGAAACATATACCAAGACCAAAAAATATGCGGAGGAAGTGGCAAGGGATAAGTTAGGTTTTGTATACGATAATGAGATTATATTTAAAGGAACGGAATAAGGATTGCAGTTTTTGTCAATAAAAGATATTAAAAATTATAGAATTGCTTCGCTGATTTGACAAAAAATTATGGATATGCCCATTATACTAGTACGCAGAAGACTTCAAGAGGAGGGTCATACATAATGTTAAAATCAAAGGAAAATAATAAAATAGATGGATATCTTTTTACAAATTATAGCAAAAAAAAGCTGCGCTGCCTGTCGCAGACTTATGAGGAACTTGCGCAGATGTACCGCGATATTCCACAGGAGGATAATGGAAGTGACAGCCGTAAAGATCGGCTCTATCGCAAACAGCTTAATGATACCAAACTGACGTTTGCAAATCACCTAGACGAAATTTCGGATGCATTTGCAGATGTTGCCGATACGGTAATGCACGTTAGCGTTCCGGTTGAACATAAGCGCAGGGCATTGATTCAATATCTGAAAAAAAGAGGTATTATCGTTCGGGAATTAATGTTTTTGGAAGGCGGCAGTGTTGCAGGTATTGGTGACAGCGTGCAGAATCGTATTAGTATAGAAGCGCGTCTAAGTGGAAAGTATGCAATGTCCGTAATGGAGTTAAGTGGGCTGCTGTCGGAATTTTTTGGCAGAAGATTAATTCCTTCGCTTGATGGTGCTAAGCAGCTTACACGGTGTTATGATACATTTTTGTTTGAAGATGAACCGCGGTTTGTGATTATCAGTGCGATTTCGCGAGCAGTAAAGGAAAATGAGAAAATCTCAGGAGATAATTTCTCTGTGGAGGAATACGACCCAAATCAAGTAATTATGATGGTTGCGGATGGTATGGGCAGCGGTGAGCAGGCGAATAAGGACAGCCAATCGGTAATTGAATTTATGGAGAAGTTTTTGGAGGCAGGTTTTCAGAAAGAAAAAGCATTTAGCATGGTCAATGGTGCTATTGCCTCCCAATCACAGTGCTGTAATTTAACAACGCTGGATTTATGTGCAATGAACCTGCTGACAGGGGATGCGGAGTTTATTAAAGCAGGCGCTGCTGCGAGTTATTTAAAGCGTGGTGGGAAAGTGGAGGAAATTGTGTCAGATACATTGCCGTTGGGCAGCATTGAGGAGCTTTGTCCTATGACCCAGACCATTAAGCTTGCGGATTCAGATATGCTGGTAATGCTTTCAGATGGGGTGTCAGATGCCTTTGAAAATATTAGTTCTAAGCGGCTGGCGGAAGTAATTGCGGCGTATCATACGGTAAATCCAAAAGAATTGTCTGATTATTTGCTGCAATATGCGATTTCCTGTCAGGGTGGGCATATTGTGGATGATATGACAATATTAGTCTGCTCAGTTTTTAAAAATTTGTAAATACGGTTATTATAATAGGAAGTAAGTCGAATGATAAACAAAGTAATGCGTTTTGTAAAAGAACAGCATATGTTTGATGCGGAGGATTATGTGGTGGCAGGTGTGTCTGGAGGTGCAGATTCAGTCTGCCTTCTTTTCATGCTGTTGGAGATACAGAAAGTAATTCCAATCGCTCTTCATATTGTGCATATTAATCACCAGATACGGTCGGATGCCGCAGCGGACGCGCAGTATGTAGAATGGCTTTGTGCACAGCATCATCTGCCTTTTACTCTGGTGGAGGAGGATGTGGCGGCACTTGCGGCAAAGGAGCATTGTTCGACGGAGGAAGCAGGACGACAGGTGCGCTATCAGGCATTTTATAAGGTACTTGGCACAAGAAGGGGCAAAATTGCTGTGGCACATAATCAAAACGATAGCTGTGAAACGTTTTTATTTCATTTATTCCGCGGAACTGCGCTAAAGGGACTTAGCGGGATTCCGGCTGTGCGCGGTATAGTTGTGCGCCCGCTTTTATGCCTTGAACGCACAGAGATTGAAGCGTTTCTTGCGCAAAGGCAGATAAAATTTCGTATAGATAGTACCAATTTTGAGGATAATTATACAAGGAATAAAATACGCCATCATATTCTTGCATGGGCAGAAAAAGAAATCAGCCCTGCAGTGGTAAATCATATCGGCGCGGCAAGCGCAAAGGTCAGGGAGGCTTACGAATTAATCGAAGATTTTACAAGGCAGGCAATGGAAACATGCGTTTGCATCCGCGATAATTCCTATTGTATAAGAGAAACACCATTTGCAACGCTTCACAAAACAATACAAGGTTATGTGATTATGGAAGTGCTTGCGCAGGCGTCAGGCAGCAGCAGGGATTGGGAATCTGTTCATGCAGAGCAGATACAAGGACTATTTGGCAAGCAGAGTGGCAGGCAGATTCAACTCCCTTATGGGCTGTGTGCTGTGCGCGATTATAATGGTGTTGTGATTGGCAAAGTTAAAGCGTATCAGGATAAGATAGACAACTTTGAGGAGATTGTATTTACAGATAAGGACAAAAATCGTCTATTATGTGGCGAAACTCTGCAAATTCCGTGGCAGCAGCAGGGAATATTGCATTTTTCACTGATAAAAGCAAAGAACTTACAAAATATTCCGCAAAAAAAGTATACGAAATGGTTTGATTATGATACAATAAAAGGCAGCATTGTAATAAGAACCCGCAGATCGGGAGATTATCTGACTGTAAATGCAGCAAATCAGCGCAAATCTCTTAAGTCGTATTTTATTGACAATAAAGTACCAAGAGAACTGCGTGGGCATATTTGTCTAATCGCTGAGGACAGTCATGTTATATGGGCAGTCGGTGGACGTATTAGCAGTTATTACAAGGTTTCTGAACTTACAGAAACGATATTGCAGGTTTCATATACAGACAGTGCCAAGAAGCCGATTTGGGAAGGCTTCGCGCCAGAATGGGAGAAAACGAAGGAGGACTAAAAATGGCGGAAAATATTAAGGTCATATTGACAGAAGCGGAAGTTGATGCCAGAATAAAGAGCATGGGAGAGCAGATTAGCCGTGATTATGCGGGAAAGCAGGTGCATCTTGTATGTGTGCTCAAAGGCGGCAGCTTTTTTATGTGTGAGCTGGCGAAGCGGATTAGTGTGCCGGTATCACTTGATTTTATGTCTGTGACAAGTTATGGAAAGGATACCAAATCAAGCGGTGTTGTTAAGATTATAAAAGATTTAGATGATTCTCTAAAAGGAAAACATGTGATTGTTGTCGAGGATATTGTTGACTCGGGCAGAACGTTAAGTTATTTATTAGAATTGTTACAGCAACGAGGGCCTGCAAGCATGGCACTGTGCACGCTTTTGGACAAACCAGACCGGCGTGTTGTTCCGGTGAACGTGGACTACACAGGATTTGAAATCCCTGATAAGTTTGTGGTGGGATATGGTCTTGACTATAACCAGCGCTACAGAAACCTCCCTTATATCGGCGTTGTTGAATTTGACTAAAAATTTGGATATCAAACGATTCGGTTGATGATAGAAATTGTATAGGTTAGAAGGAGATAAAAATTGGGAAAAGGTGCAAAAGGAATCAATTTTACATTAATTATTGTTTTAGTTCTTGTACTGGTTTTGGTAGGCGCAAGCACAATCAGGGGAACGGAGGGATCTTATACCAAAGGGGAATTAATCTCCCAATTGGAGCAGGGGGAAGTCGTAGGCGCTGAAATACATCCCAATGCGCAAGTGCCGACAGGTACAGTATACGTGTCATTAACGCACAGCAGGCAGCGAACGCTGTATGTTTCGGATGTTGTGGAGATCCAGAAGCTATTGGAGGAGCATAATATTGACCCGATTGTAAAAGATGTTCCGCAGGATAATTGGTGGCTGACAGAGCTGCTTCCGCTGATTATGTTAATTGTAGTAGTGGTATTTATGTTTAGCATGATGAGTGCGCAGAATGCAGGCAATAGCGGCGGCGGGAAAATGATGAACTTCGGCAAGAGTCGTGCACGGCTTTCTACAGGTGGTGATATTACGCTGAAGGATGTAGCAGGTCTGCACGAAGAAAAAGAGGATATGGAGGAAATTGTGGATTTCCTAAAAGATCCGGCAAAATATACAAAGGTAGGAGCAAGAATCCCCAAAGGTGTCCTTTTGGAAGGCGCGCCTGGTACTGGTAAGACACTCTTGGCAAAAGCAATTGCAGGCGAGGCGCACGTGCCGTTTTTCTCGATATCAGGTTCTGATTTTGTGGAAATGTTTGTCGGTGTTGGTGCTTCCCGCGTAAGGGATTTGTTTGCGGATGCGAAGAAAAATGCACCATGTATTGTGTTTATTGATGAGATTGATGCGGTTGCAAGACGACGTGGAACTGGTATGGGCGGAGGACATGACGAGCGTGAGCAGACACTTAACCAGCTTCTTGTAGAAATGGACGGGTTTGGAACTAACGAGGGTATTATTGTAATGGCTGCAACGAACCGTGTAGATATCCTTGATCCGGCAATCCTGCGACCAGGTCGTTTCGATAGGAAGATTACAGTTTCGCCTCCGGATGTTGGCGGCAGAGAAGAAATTTTAAATGTCCATGCAAAGAACAAGCCGTTGTCGGAGGATGTGGACTTAAAACAGGTAGCGCAGACAACAGCAGGTTTTACGGGAGCGGATTTAGAGAATCTTTTAAACGAATCGGCAATCCATGCGGCAAAGGAAAATAGGGCATATATTGTGCAGTCGGATATTAAAAAGGCATTTATTAAGGTCGGAATCGGCGCAGAGAAAAAGAGCCGTATTATTTCTGACGAGGAAAAGCGGATTACCGCTTATCATGAAGCAGGCCATGCGATTTTATTCCATGTGCTGCCGGATGTAGGGCCAGTATATACCGTGTCGATTATTCCTACAGGATTGGGTGCAGCCGGCTATACTATGCCATTGCCAGAGCGCGACGAAATGTTCAATACAAAGGGGAAAATGCTTCAAAGCATTATGGTTTCGCTTGGCGGGCGCATTGCGGAGGAAATTATTTTTGATGATGTGACCACCGGTGCTTCCAGCGATATTAAAAAGGCAACCAAGGTTGCGCGCGCTATGGTAACACGTTATGGCTTTTCTGATAATATTGGTGTGATAAACTATGATGAGGATGATAACGAGGTATTTATCGGCCGTGACCTTGCGCATACAAGAAGTCATTCGGAGGCAGTTGCAGGTGAGATTGATATTGAGGTAAAGGCGATAGTGGATGATTGCTATCAAAAGGCGAAGGATATTATTCTTGCGCATGAGAAGGTGCTTCATGCCTGCGCAGATTTACTGTTAGAAAAAGAGAAAATTGGGCGTGATGAATTTGAAGCGCTGTTTGCATAGATAATAAGCATTGTTTTGTAATCGGTGAAAGGGCGGAGTTTATTTTTTCAATTTTGCATGGCTTGATGCGTAACAGTTCAGGTAGGTCTGCTCATTGTTACTTTTCACACCCACGCCAAAGTAGTGGGAATCATGCGCCAAAATGCTT
>CBCOYO010000043.1:0-23980 GCA_965114465.1 uncultured Lachnospiraceae bacterium | reverse complement strand
CGCGAAGCGATTTCCAATGGCTGGATACGTAACAGTTCAATGGGTTATCTGAACAGTTACGACATTTAGACAAGTAATTGTCATGCGTAATTTATTAACAGTTCCTTAGCATTATAGCAAAAAGCTGACGCTATGTAAAGTATTAGAAATCTGCAAAAATACGAAAAACCGAGCGGTCTTCCCTCTCGGTTTTCGCATATACTATCAATTCATTTCCCAAACTTACTGCGTACAACCCAATGCTAATAAATACTTTTGTTATATCGGATTATTAACGGTATCTATTTTTAAATCGCAATATCCAGTTGTGTTCTGGCAGTTTCCGTAGAAGTTGTTTTGTTTACCATAAATATCGCTGATGCATTCTTGCGGTAAACCGCCGCATCATTAATGGTTCTGGTCAACTCATTGATTTTTTGGGAAAGTTGGTTACAATCGTTTTGTGTAACAGTCGCTGCGTCATGATTCAGCCTGTTTAGTTCTGTCGTCAGCCTCTTTAGTTCATTGTGAAAGTTCAGCCTGTCAGAAGTGGAAAACAGCCCATTGATTACCTGACTGGACAAACCTTCCATTTTTTTCGACATTTCCTCTAATGCGAGTTTTTCTGAAAAAGGTCCTTCGCTGCCGTCTTCCTGTTTATCCAACGAACGGCTTCTGTTCAGTCCTGCTTTGGATATGGAAACCTGCACCGACTCCTCCTCAAGTTCAGGATTTTCTCCAACGGCCGCGGTATTTACCTTCCTCGCCTGCTGCCGATCTTTCTCCTCAGAATTGGAGTTTTCGACCCCTGCTGCCGCCCTGTTTAACCCCAAGGCAGTTGCCGTACCTTTTACCTCCATGCTTACTCCTTCCCCTTATATACAGGTACAGACCCCTTATATTCTGTACACCGAATAAGATAATAGAATTGTTTGCAAGTTATGATAATAGATTATGCCATTATTCTATGTTAACTCATCCCTTAATAACTATATCGGTAAAAGTTGTCGCAATATTATAGATGTTTTTTAAATTTTTGCAATTATTCTGAAATTTTCATTTGTTATCTGTATACGGTGTGTTCCGAACAAAATTAGAGTCCAAATATTTCCTCTGCACAAGTCTGCGCATAAAAAAACTGTTATACAAAGCAGGAAACTTTTGTTTCTTCTACCTTATATAACAGCCTGTTTTTCGTGATTTATAACTCGTTTATCTTTTCAAATTTTCCGCGCAGTTCATTTGCAACCTGCCCGATTACCGTAGCGGATGCCGCAATCTCCTCGGTACTTGCCGCAAGGTTGTTAATCCTGTCATTTACGGAATCCACTACTCTAATCAGCTTTTCGGAATCCGTTGCCAGCAAGTCAATCGCTTCAGAAATCATTGCTTTATTCTTGTTGCTGTCGTCCGCTGCACCGCGGCTGACTTCGCTTAGATTTTTAATCTCCTGTGCTACTACTGCAAAGCCCTTTCCAACTTCTCCTGCACGTGCTGCTTCAATTGATGCATTTAAAGAAAGTAGATTGGTCTTCTCAGCTACCTTTGTAATATTTTCATTATTACCGCCAAGCTGTTCCAAAAGCACATTAATCCGTTCAAAGGAATTTTTAAGCTTTTCGCAGAAATCAACAACATCGATCATTGCGCTGCTGATATTTGTGCTCTCCTCCGCGTTGCTGTTATTCCCGCTTACCATTTCATCAATAGACAAATTCAGCGTGCGGAACTCCTCGTTTGCCTCGGCTACCATTGTGCTAATTGTTTCGCTCTTTTTCGTGATCTCTGCATTGGTAAAAGCAATTTGATCCGAAATCTCCTGTACCTGCTCCTTCTCTAATTCCACCATATCCTTCATATAGTGAACGCAGTTATCTTTCTTATTGCAACCGTTAAAGATTGCCTCTGCCATTTCCCTACAAGTATCATAACCACAAGCGCTACAATTAATCTCCTGCTGCTGCTTTGTTTTCTTCTGCATACTCTGAAAAATTTCAGCTAACTGCGATTCATTGGGAACTGCCATCTTGCATCCCTTCGACTTATCCGTATACTCGCGAATAAAATCTCTAATATCCAGATGCGCAAACTGCTTGTTTAAATTCCGCAGCCGGTGCGCTGGTGAAGCACCTCGCGCCCATGCGCCCGAACGTTTCTTACTTGCTTCTTTAATACGCTGCAATTCATATAAAATATCGTCATTTTTTGTTTTTTCTTCCTCTACGCCAGTACCATAGATACAGCCTTTTGCACAGTTTAATGCATCTACCATAAAAGGCAGCTCTCTGCCACCCAACACACGCATCTTATAATCTTCCAAAAAGTCATATGCATGGCGTTCTCCCTCAATCTGACGGATAAACACTTCCTCACCACAAAACCAATAAACATTTTCTTTTAGTCCGCCAGGCATAGGATAAATAGAACCTAAACCATACTCGATCTCATCTTTTGCCGGTTCTGCCTTGATATTATTGCGCCGCGCATATTCCATTAAATGATCAAATGTAACATTATAGCTAATATATCCCTTATTTTTGGGGTCTGATATCTCATCTTTCTTGGCAATACAAGGACTGATAAACGCCAGCTTATCTGCAATATTCAAATATTTTTTCGCATAGATGGCAGCACACATCAACGGACTTTGAATTGGTACTAGTTTCGGAATTAATTCTGGTATGTAATGTTCTATATAATTTACAATCGCAGGACATGGCTGTGAAATGCCGCCCTTAAAATTGTGTTCTGTAATATACTTAATATACCCCCATGTAGTAATATCTGCGCCGAAGCTTACACTGATAACCCGATTGACACCCATGCGCTTCAGCCCGCCTAATATCTGTTTATATTCTCTGGGATAGTTTGCCGCGAACGCAGGTGCCCAAAGCACTGAAATCCGCTCACCACGCTTTAAAGCCTCAAAAAACGACTCCGTATCATCACGATATTCCCGCGCATGATGTTCACACGCATCAAAGCATGCACCACAGGCTATACACTTATCACCATCCACGATAATCATTTGCTTGTCACCATTATCAATCGCCCGATTTGCCGTAATCACTGGGCACGCAGCGATACATTTGTTACAGCCGATACAATTGTCATTTGTATAAATCAAACCTTTTTGCTCCTCGTACATCTCCAAACTTCCTTTCTAATTTATATCGTCTTTCACGTAATTGCATTCATTTCAATGGTCAATAGAAATCTCAAATACTGTGGTTATAGAAAAAAAGAGAGTTCTGTAATATATTATAATATACTTTCACGCTTTTTTCATTAAAAAAATGAAAAATAATTAAATATTTCACAATGTTTCTTTGATATTTTCCTCCTTGAATTATTTACTTATTATTGATAATTTATTTCCAAATACTCCGCAATGCCATCCTTATCATTGCTGCCAATTACCAAATCTGCTTCCTGTTTCACCTCGTCAATGGCATTTCCCATAGCAATACCTGTTCCGCACATCTGAAGCATTCCGATATCTGCAAAGTCATCGCCAAACGCAGTAATATCCTCTATTTTTATCTCCAATACGGAACATACCTTTAAAATGGCTTTCTCTTTTGTCACTGCCTTTTTTGTAAATTGATACCAGTATCCGTCTGAAAAACGTTTGCAGTCACAGTCTTTTAAAACTTCCTGCAACTGCTGTGCTTGGCTGTCATCCAGAATTTCTACACATATTTTCAGTGCGCATTCCTTAAAATCTTGAAAATCACTATAAATGGTATCACCCCAGCTTTGATCCTGCTTTTTGGGATCAATTTTATAGTTCCAGTAATGTGACGTTATTGTGTCAACGGTAATCTCGCAGTCAGCGCCACATACGGTTCTTGCCGATGTGATGATTTGATTTGTTTCATCTATGGTAAATTCTGCTTTGTAGAGATATTGGTTCTTGTACTGAATCAATGCTCCGCCGCTTGCAATCAGTATGTCTGGTTTTAATTCTTCGATAAAGGACAGTGCGTTTTGTTCTCCTCTCGATGTGGAAACACCGATTAAAATACCTTTTTGCCTGCATTGATTAATTGCCTGCAATGTGCGTCGTGAAATTGTTTTATCACTGCGCAGTAATGTTCCATCTAGATCGAATAATAGTAGTTTGATGTGCTGCATTTTTCGGTAAACCTCGTTTCTTGAAATTTTAAATTAGATTATCACAGAGCTTGTTCAATGTCAATTATTGATAATATTTATATTGGTCAATTTTAAACATCTATGATATACTGTTTATTAAGGAAGTGTAGAAAAATATTTTAATTTCTATATTAAAATAGCATGGGGATTAGCGTGAAAAAAAATCCGCACTGTGAAGTGTGAAAGTTTTTCTCAGGTCTTGTTTGTGACTGGAAAGGAATGGTGAAAAATATGTCTGTATGTTTAAATACCAATTCTGCCTATAAGGACTTTAACAGGCTTGTTCATGATAAATATTTTGTTGATAAGTCTGGTATTATTGAAAAAATAAATACACGGATAAATGTTAAAAACAGATATATCTGTATTACGAAGCCACGCCGTTTTGGTAAAACGTCTGTTTTAAATATGTTGGGTGCTTACTATTGCAAAACCTACTCTTCCCAAAAATTATTTCAGGGATTGAACATCAGCAAAAGTGAAACATTTACAGCGCATTTGAATCAGTACAATGTAATGAACTTGTGCCTAAACGATACACCTCTTGACCGCAGTAATTTTATGGCTTATATTGAACAGATAAATAATTCTATTATCAATGATATAAAAGAAGCATATCCTCAACTCAAAGATAAAGATTTTGTAAAAGCTTCTGATGCCTTAAACGCCACAGATGATGAATTTATTTTTATAATTGACGAATGGGATTATATTTTCAGCAATGAACTGTATCCTGATCACCACAAGGATTTCCTTGAATTTCTAAGGAATCTGCTAAAAGACAGACCCTACGTAGCACTTACTTATATGACAGGCGTTCTTCCGATTAAAAAGTACAGTACTGGCTCTGCGCTAAATATGTTTAAAGAATATACTATGTTAAAAGACCCTTTTTTTGAGGAATATTTCGGTTTTACTGAGGCAGAAACGGAATTATTATGCCAAAGACAAACAGCACTTACCATGAATGATATCCGTGAATGGTATAATGGATACCAGACAAAAAACGGAGCACGGCTGTATAATCCACGATCGGTTGTATGTGCGTTAGAAGACGAAACCTGCCAAAGCTACTGGACAAGAACTGGAAAATCGGATAGAAAAAATTTAGTGGGGCTGTCGCATTAAGGAAAACATATACAAGATATTATAATACTGTACTGCATTTAATACCATATCTTGTATCATCAAAGCTTATTGCGACAACCCCATTTACTATCTTCTCTGCATTTTATACTGGAGAACATTCAAGTTTGCTAATAACACTGACTTATGCGCATAATTTTCTTGAGCAATATGGTATTCTGCACAGCAAAGAAATTTGCCGCTCACAAATATAATATTACTCATTTACAATTAACATCTACTTCTCCTCCTTTTGCCGTTTCTTCTCTGCTTTTCGCTGCCGTCTGCGAATTCCTAACTTTTTCAGAAAGGAGATTAGCAGAATCAGCACCACGCCACAGGCTGCTGCTGCGATAATATACATCAGTTTATAAGACTTTTTCTCAATAATACAGAAAGATTCCTTCTCCCCTGTCATTTCTACTTGCAGATACTGCCCTCTTGGTTTGCTTTCAAGCGCTGTCCATTGATTGTCATGATATACCCATACTTCTGCATCTTGATAAGGATTGTAAATGCGGACGGCAAAGGTATCCGATTCACTGATACCGCCATTTTCCAATGCAATATCATAGATAACATATTCTTTGTTGGCTGCCTGTACAGGCGGTGTTCTGTCGCTAAGGGTAACGTTTAATATAGTATCCTCCGTAAATATCTGTTCTACAAGCGCATAGGGTTTTTCATACTCTCCTTCGGTACTTTCAAGGAACTTCTCAGCACTCTCTACAACGGTGACATTCTCCTTATATTCCCCTTCCACAACAAGGTTGCCTGTCATGGTCTTATCTGCGTAATCCGGCCATACACCATAGTATCCTTGACGCTCCGGAATCTCGGGATACTGCAAGCTGGCAAGGCTTTCACCAAACGGAATTTCCTGCATTCCTAGGTAGGTATCTTCTATACGATAAATAACTTTCAGATGCCAAAATTCTGTTGGAAGCTTCTCAGCAGTCAGCAGTTCTTCATATGTAATCGGTTCTGCAATCCCGACATAGCTAATATTGTCAATACCATATAAACTGTCACCGACATAATAATTTCCGCTGACTTTTATCTCTTGCTCTTCCTCATCGTCTGGCAGGTTCTCATAAGATGCTGTCTGTCCAGCAATTGCACCTTTTCTGCCGATTGTAGCCTCGCAATCCACAATCGCATAGCAATCTTTCAGTGTATCTGCAAATCCAGCAATTCCACCTATATTTTTGCCACCGGAAACAGAGCAAAGTGCATAACAACGCTTAATAATCGTCAGTGATTCGCCGCAAATACCACCTACATAATCGCCCTCTGTGCTTTCCACGCTTCCATAACCTTCGGAATCCAATACAACACCATGTTTCATATAGCCTACAATGCCGCCTGCGCCGTTTTTCTTAGCGGTAATATAGCCCTCATTTACGCTGCCGTTGATAATACATTTCGTAATAAAGCGCCGTCCAATTTTATATTCGACGCTTCCTGCGGCACTGTCTTCGGGGTCTTCTTCGTCAATCGACATTGCGCCTGCAATGCCGCCCACATTAATATCGCCTTTGACAATCCCTTTGTTTGTGCAGGAATCTGTTCGTCCAGTGGTAATTGTATCGATCTCCTCGTCAGAAACTTCTTCATATAATTCTTCTACGCTTAACTCGCTGTAATCCACTAAATGATCCGCCAAAAGATTAAATACAACATTTAACTGGTCGTTAACAGCCCTTAAATCTTCATTAATAATATCCGAATAGTTTGACGCATTGTCGCTTAAACTTTTCAAGCTGTCCGAAATTCCCTGTAACTGGTTGTGCAAATCTTCTTTTTTTACATCAAAATCATTTCCCAGTTTTGTAAACTGAATATCGGGCTGGGCATTGATATAATTCACAATGCCTTTTACGCCGTTTCCTGCGGATTTTAAGGAATCCAGTACACTTTGAATATGTTCTGTACCCTTTTTAATATCCTCTTTAGCCGCTTCTGCCGCATCCGAAATATAGGGAGAAAGCACTTTTGCAATAACACTTAAATTACTTAGAATCGAGGAGGCAGCATCTGACATATCGCCCAAATATTCTGCAAGGTTCATAATTTCCCCAATAACCTCATTCTGCTGATCTTTGGTAAGCTGATCCCAACTCTTCATAGAACCATCCGAATTTAATACAATATCTCGGATTTTGTCTATACACTGATTGACATTATCCGACGCTTTCTGCAATTCTTCTACAGAATCTTCAATATCCAGCTTGGCAGTATCAACCGTTCCGCCTGCGTTTTGTTTCTGAAACGTAATCATTACTTTACAAGGAACTGTTGCATTATTAATGCGGAACTCATAAATATAAGAACCACCCTGCTTTTTGGAAAGTGAAAGTTTCTTTCCGTTGGCATCCGTAACCGACGGGTTTCCTTTTAAGGTATATGACGCATCTGGGCGGATTTTCAGTGTAACAATGCCGTCTGCACCGCCGCTGTATTCTGCATCACCACTGTAATTCGATGACAAAACAATCTGTATTGGTTCATAAACTGCCGTTACTTTTACATCCAACGCAGGCATATAGAAGAAATACCGCTTGCCATCGCTGTCCTTTGTGCAGTTTACTTCGCTTCCATCAGATGCCTTTACGGTTAATGTACGAAGCAGATATCCACTTGACGATACCGGTGTAACGTATACCTTATCCCCTTTTGCCGCGCTCGAAGTATCCGCCGCAACCGTACCGCCGACACCAGAAGCCGTTGAAATCGAGTAAGTTGTGCCGGAAGACTCCTTTTTCTGAAAATAACCCATTACACTGATAGGTCTTGCGTCTGTGAACCTATCCAATCTTAAAACATACTTGTAATTTCCGTCACTGTCCTCTGTTAAATCCGCCTTCGTCAAAACGATTCTTGTTTCTGTACCATCTTTTTCATTGCTGTCGGAAGGCTTTTCTGTTGGATTTTCCGTGGTATCCTCTGTATTTGTTTCCGTTGTGGTTTCTGATGTTTTATCCGTTGTGGGCTGGATTGTGCTTTCGTCTGTATTATCACTGGAATTTCCATCTGAGCTGCTGCCCTCTGACGATTCTTCTTTTTCTGTACTGCCCTCTGGCTGATCACTGTTCTCTGGTTTGCTGCTTTCTGGTTGATCACTGCCCTCTGGCTTGCTGCTTTCTGGTTGATCGCTCTCGTTTCCTTCTGCTTTACTGTTACTTTCTGGTTGTTCGCTCTCGTTTCCTTCTGCTTTGCTGCTGCTCTCTGGTTGATCGCTCTCGTTTCCTTCTGCTTTGCTGTTGCTCTCTGGTTGACCACTCTGGTTTTCTTCTGGTTTACTGCTACTCTCTGGTTGATCGCTCTCGTTTCCTTCTGCTTTGCTGCTTTCTGGTTGGTCGCTTTCGTTCTCTTCTGGTTGGATGCTGCTTTGTAGTTGGCTGCTTCCCTCCGCATTGTCACTGCTTTCGGGCTGAACGCTTTCCTTCGGTTTGCCACTGCTTTTAGATGGATTGCTCCCTTCTGACTGGCTGCTGCTCTCCGGTTTATTTCCAGATTCTGCACTTTCATCTGCTCTTTGGCTTTCCTCTGCCAGCGCATTAAAACCGACTCCATAAACCTGCGGATTGTTTCCATTTTCCTGTGAAATCGCTGCTACATTCGTCTGCGGCGCACTTGCTGATGCTTTTTTCAGCGTTTTGCATAATGTTTTGCTTGCTTCTGCGTTTATATTTCCTGCCTTCCCTGCTTCCACTTTCGTATTTATTGCCATTTCGCTCTCTGTTTTTATCTTTACTATTTCTGCATTTTTTGTCTTTTCTGTTTCTGCTTTTGTAGTTCCTGCCTTATCTGTTTTTGTAGTTCCCGCTTTCTCGCTCTTTGTATTTTCTGTCTTACCTGTTTCTGCTTTTGTACTTCCTGCCTTATCACTTTCTGCATTTCCTGCCTTTTCTGTTTCTGCTTTTGTACTTCCTGCCTTATCGCTTTCTGCATTTGTACTTCCTATCTTATCTATTTCTGCTTTTTTATTTTTCTCTGCTTTCTTTTCCTCTTTGCTAGAGTTGGCAGTACTATTTTCAATAATCAGGCAGTCGCCCTCTTTTAACTCGTAATCTGCTGATGGGCGGATTGTTACATTATAAACGTCTGACTCTGTGCTTCTGCGGACAGATATCGTTCCACCTATATTGGACTCCGCATATACAACTGCGTCTGCGTCATTTTTCCTAGTGTACTCGAACCACGCTTCCACTTCTATATCCTTGTTCGGCATGGTAAATGTATATTCTCCGGCTGTATCCTTGCTTGGTTCATAAGGCAGATTATCTGTAATCCGCAGTTTTTGCAATTTATAATCAGAATTTGTTATTACACGTAGTCGTACTGTTTCGCCAGTTCCTGCGGTCGTGCTTTCGGCTGTCACCATGCCGCCTGTTGTCTGTGACAGCGTAATTTTGTGAACGCTTTCCTGCTCTGCAAATACGGCTTCCACAATAACATCTTTGCTGCCTTTAATATAATCCGCCTTTTTCAGATTGATTACTGCCTGACCATCCTGCATCGGCTTTCCTGCGACCTCAAAGCGTACAAAAGAATATCCGCTTGCATTTTTTGCTTCAAATGTTGTTGTTCCATCTTCGCCCTCTGTCACTTCAACGCGCCCGCCAGCATTGGACTTCACTAAGAAAGTACCAATATGTGTAAATGACGCCATCACTTTTACATTTTCTTTGGGCATTTTTAATGTATATTTATTGTTTCCAGCAGAAGAAACGCTAATTGCCTTGTTATTGGCATCCACTGCTTTAACACCATCTTTTAAAGCATAACCATTGTCAGGCACTACTGTAATCGTAACGGTTTCCCCTTCACTTGGATTACTGCTGTTGCATTCTAATGTTCCGCCTACGGTAGAAAGCAGCGTAATTCTATTATAATCCGTTTCATTATATGTACCGCCGTCCAGCTTTCCTGCAATATCCAGGTCTTCCGATAACTGCTTTACCACATCATTGAAACGCGAAAACGCATCTCCTGCATCCGATACATTATTTAAAATATCAGGAAGCTGATCCATTACGTGCTTCATGCGCTCTACAATCACCTGTGTCTGGTCAATATTTTTGTCGACAAAATCTGACATTTCATCCACAAGGGCGTCACCGGATTCCAGCGCACCATCGCCAAACGTTGTTAAGTGATCGAAATCCGTTTTTATTACATCTTTTCCAGCCTGTAAATCATCAATCGTTTTATCAATTAAATCATGTAATTTATTGACAGCATTCCGAAGCGACTCCGCTTCATCAATTTCTATAAAAGGCTCCATCTGCCCAACAATGCCGCCGACATCCTTTCTGCCGTACACCGTTCCGTTGTTGGTACAAAGCGATACCACCCCCGCCTGTCTGCCCGCAATACCTCCAATATTGTAGCCTGTGTGCTCATAACCAACTTTACCATAATTGGTACATCGCGCGATCATACCATCAGAATAACCAGTAACGCCGCCCGTATCCACACCACTGTATAATTCCGTTTCAGAATCGGAACTACCAATACCGAACGGCAGCCCGCTTCCCATCTCGTCATCTTCTTCAACCCAGTCACTGTCATCATTAATGCCTGCGCGGTTTGTACAGTAGGTTAAAACACCGTGATTTTTCCCTGCAATGCCGCCTGTTGTATAGTAGCCTGTAATACGTCCTGATGTAGAACAGCCCGTCACAGTTCCCGAACTTTCGTTTGTGCCTACAATACCGCCAACGGATTCTCTCCCACTTACATTTCCTTGGAAGCTGCAGTTTTTAATAGTTCCATAATTTACGCCGCAGATGCTTCCAATACATTCCTTTTCATTTGCTGCTGTAATATTTCCCCTTAATTTCAGGTTCTTTACAACGCCTTCTTTCTCAATATACCGAAACAAGCCCGCAACATAGCCATCGCCTGTATAGTCAAATCCAGAAATAGTATGGTTGCAGCCATCAAATACTCCCGCAAAAACGGGAATCATTTCAAATTCCACACCCAATAAACTAATATCCGACTGCAAAGTTATATACTTATTTAACGACCATGAATCTACATAACACTGGCTGGCAAAATCCAAAAAATCCTCTGCTGTGTAAATTTTGATTTCTTCCATTTGTGATGTATCTAGTTCTGTATCTTCTATCTGTGAAGCATCTAGCTTCGTATCTTCCACTTGTGATGTATTTAGCTTCGTATCTTCTATCTGTGAAGCATCTAGCTTCGTATCTTCTAGCTGTGAAGCATCTAGCTTCGTATCTTCTATCTGTAAAACATCTGGCCTCGTATCTTTCCTCTGTGTGGTATCTTTTTTCGTATCTTTCCCCACATTTTCCTTCTCTATCCTCTGTGCTTCTGCTGCCTTTTTAGGGGAATTAACTGCTTCCTGCGCACTAAGCGACTGCGTGGGAAATAGGCTGCACACCAGCGAAAGCGCTAACCCAAAGGATACTGTCTTGAAAAAATAACCCTTACGCATTTTCCTCCTCCTTCTGTATAAATGCTTCTAAACTGCTGCCATCATCCTCCTGCTGCTCCATTTTGCCCATATTGACAAACAGACTTGCTTCGCCACGGACATATCCATGCACTTCACCGATAATCGTACCATTAATCTGCCCCTGCACTCTGCCGTCAATCCGCATTAGGCCTGTTGTGCGCTCTAATTTCAATGGAATAGAAACTGCAAAGGAGGTCTTATCTATAATCTTTTCACCAAGCAGCAGTATCTGCGGCAATACAAACATAACGACGATAATGGAACAGATAGTTCCACGCCCCAAGCATTGACCAATTCCGCAGATTGCGCCGTCCGAGGACATCTGCCCAATAAAAATACCTGCCAGCGCCAGCATAGAACCCGAAGTCACAATTGTTGGGAACGCAAAGTTCATAGTTTCAATAATCGCATCTTTTTTGGGCATTTTATCCTTTAACTCCATAAATCTGCCCGAAATAACAATCGCATAGTCAATATTAGCACCCATTTGAATCGAGCTTACAATTAAATAACTCATAAAAAACAGGTTTTTCTGCTGTACTGCCGGGAAAGAAAAGTTAATCCAGATAACGCCTTGGATTACCATAATTAAAAGCACCGGCATACCTGCCGACATAAACGTAAACAGCAAAACGACCAACACCGCCAAAATAGAAACTACATTTACCACCGTATTATCCCGCTGGAATGTCTTATAAAGATCATACTGGCTGGTTGCCTCGCCCGGCACTAGGATTTTCGCATCCTCATAATATTTATTTGCAATGGTATGTATCTCGTCAAGGAAAGCAAACGTTTCTTCCCCCTCCTCTGGCAACGTCAGATAGACAAGCATACGGCTGGCTTCCTCTCCCTGTAATTGATCGAGTGCAATCTGCATCTGTGTATGTGCATCTTCCAATGTTTCCATTAAATCATCTTCCAGCGTTACATAGCCCTCATCCACTTCATCATACAAAAACATAAAAATATCAATTAACGGCACTGCATAGGTCGACAAACCGTTGACGATTTTCGCATAGTTTTCATCATTAACTGCATATGCCATATACAAAAGCTCTGCGACCTCATAATCCAATTCCAAAAGTTCCGAGAAATCCCGCGCCGTCAACTTGTCGGTCAACATATATCCATCCATTGCCTCTGTATTGGCAAGCCCCATTGTGTAATCAATTTCCTCCCTAGCGTCCAATTCTTTTAAAAGTTTTTTCTCCTTCTCATAATTGCCCGCTGGAACTACAAGCGCCACCATATTCGATGTTCCGAAACTTTCCTCAATCATTTCATCCACAATCATAGCATCACTCTGCACAGGCGTTTCAATCATCGTATAGCCGTATACATATGGGCACTTTGAGGATATTAAATATGCACCAATAATTACAAGCAAAAATAACGGTGGCATAATATGTCTGGTTCGATACGCAAACTTTCCAACAAACGGAATATCTGGTATAAAACTTTTATGCTTGGTCTTATCCATTGCCTTGCCAAACAACATTAAAAGCCCCGGCATTAATAAGAATACGCCCAAAAGGCTTAAAATAATTGCACGAATTAGACACAGTGCCATATCGCTGCCAATCCCAAACTGCATAAACATCATTGCGATTAAACCACCGACTGTCGTTAGCGAACTAGACGAAATTTCTGGTATTGCCTTGCTTAATGCCACGATATCCGCCTCTCGAATATCCAGCGTCTGATGCTCCTCCTTATATCGGTTACAGAAAATAACCGCATAGTCAATCGACAACGCAAGCTGCAATACAATGGTTACGGAATTGGATACAAAGGAAATCGTTCCCATCAGAAAATTTGTTCCCTTTGTAATCAATGCCGCTGAAATAAATGTTAGTAAAAGTACTGGTACTTCCGCCCATGTCTGCGAAGTTAACAGCAGCACCGTAACGACTACCACTGCTACCAATACACTAATAACCTGCATTTCGCTTGCAATCTGCTCCGCCGAAGCATCGCCCATAGAAGTAGACACGTAGATATCATAATTCGAAAGCATTGCCTCTACTTCATCTAGTGCAGCAAGCGCCCTGTCATCGGTTTCCTCATATCCAAAGGTAATATCATATAAAGCTGAGAAATTATTGTAATGATCCGTTGTATTGTCAAAGGTCAGCATAATGACCGATTCCAGATTTTCGATATCCTCCGAAATCTTCTCCGCCTCTTCATACGGAATATTTGTCACCATTACCTTCGCCGTTCCATATGTAATAAACTGCTCCTCCATACGGTCAAGCCCCTGTCTTGTTTCCGTTGTATCGGGCAGATATGCCGACATTGCGTTCTCTACATTTACCCAGTTCATGGAAACCAGCGAAAAAATAATCGCAATGCCAAACAACAGGAAAAATAAATTGCGTCTGTCCACAATAAACGTTGCCACTTTAATCATAAAGCTGCTTTCCTCATGGACATTTTTCGGTTGTTCCGCCATGTTCTCACTCCTTTTACTCAATGTTACGCTGTCTGTCACAATCGCAATCACGATAGCGATCCAATAACCATAACGATCACGACCAAAATCGCCATTGCGATTGCTATTATAATACACTCCCTTTTTTTCTACAATCGTCAGTTTTAAAAGGACTGTCTAATTTTAGACAATTTTCCATTATTTGTTGGACTTTGTGGGGGTTTTGATGTATGATATCTTTATAAACAATCATAAGAAAGTATAAACTCTATTAAATGGATTAGAACGGGGGATTGTTATGCCCAAAAAGGCAGAATACAGAAATGCATTACGTTCAAAAGCCCTAATCAAAGACTCCTTTGTTACATTAATGCAGGCTAAACCTTTAGAAAAAATCACGGTTACAGATGTTGTCAACAAAGCACAGATTAATCGTGGCACTTTCTATGCCCATTACACCGATATTGATATGTTGATTACTACTATCGAAGATGAAATTGTGCAGACACTGTGCAGTCTGCTTTATGATCTAAGGGACTCGGAACCTTTGGCAGCTCCGCTCCCCTTATTTTTAAAGATATCCGAATACCTTGAAGCGAACAAAGAATTGATTTTCGCATTGATGCATGCCAACAATACCAGCGCGTTTATTTTCCGCCTGCCGGACTTAATTACCGAACAGTTGATCTCCTCCGGCAATATCGACAATAACCTGCGCAATGACCCACTGTTTAAAACACGCTGCCGCTTTTACGCTGGCGGCGCTACCAGCTTGTATACAGCATGGTTTCAAGGACGTGTTGAGGGAAGCCTTGAAGATGTCGCATATATGTTGGAAAAAATTATCCGTGAGCAGAATCCTCATGTGGGGCGGTAGCTTATAATGCCGCCCCGATGAAATAGGATATTATTGCAGTAAATCCCACAGCGTTTTTTCATTTGAACGAACTTTTGCGACTCTATGATACTCATGCAATGCCTCTGTTAAAATTGTGATATTTGCAAAATACGACTTAATAAAATCATAGCTTTTCACATTTTTATACTTTAAATTTGATTTGCAGTAAATACTTGGCTTCATTCCTGAATTTTTAAATGCTTTGTATTTTCTTTCACTGCAAATAATCAGCATTTCAATTTCGGGGGCTGTTATTACATTTACGATATCCACTTTATGTTCATATGCCTTGCTCAGTTTAAAATTTTCGCTGTGGGAGTCTAAAATCCGATAAACTGTAATTTTCTCTGAAAATCCCTTACGCAAATAGCGTTCTTCAAACTCTTTTCCCTTTCTGCATCGTAATACTTCTTCTTCTATTAAATCTTCCCGCTTAAATATCAGCATATGATGATCAAGCAGCAAATCCAATATTGCCCGTTCAGCACCCCCTTCACAAATACACGCTATATATTTCGCCATATTACTTCGTCCCCCTTTATTTCATCTGAATCAGGACTTTCTTTAATGCCATATACGCCTCGTATTCTGGTACTGTGCCGCCTAGATAATCACTGTCGTAAAGTTCGCTCCGCTTAATATCATTTCGTTTATAGATCTGTGCCAGATTCTGTGCTGTAATTCCTCCTCTGTTTTTTACAATATAGATTCCATCATTTCTATCAAACTCATCTAACAATTCCGAATAATGTGTTGAAAAAATAAGCACTGCCCCATTTTTATTTATATTTGAATTCCAAAAAAACCGAATTAAGGTTGCCACAATTTCTCTGTTAAAATGGTTTTCTATCTCATCAACAATTAAATATCCTCCCTCCACAAAAGCAAAAACTGCACTCATAAATACCCCCAGCCCTTTTATTGTGCCCGAAGAAAGATATTTTCCAAGAGCTGCTGGATCATGAATAATTATTTCCTCCTTGCCATAAAACTTCAAGCGGATATCCGTATTCCGTTCTTCTATGGAACATTCCAGATATTCTATCGCTGGGTCTAAAAAAGTCAACAGCTCCTGCGGAAATTTCCCTAATACATTTAGGATATTGTGATCTGTCCATTCCAGCATATCACGCACAAAAATATTTTCTCCTGCCTGTTTGTTTACTGCAACCATTATGCTGACATCATGCATTAAATACCGTTGATTTTGATCTCTTTTTTCCTTTAAATCTGATTCCCGAAAATCATATAACCCCTTTTTCGTCTTAATTCTGGCGGATTCTTTCGACCATAACATTTCATCAAGAATCGTTAATTCACCGCCTCCCTCCAAAGTATTTTCTTTTTTACCAATAATTGTTTTTAATTTATTTACACAATTTCCTTGATAAAAATAGGAAGTAATTATGACTTGCTGGCTGCTGTCTAAATCTGCTAGTATTTCATTTGCACCAATATGATTGATGGGTTCATTATTCAGCATTTTTATCACAAAAGAAACTGCCTTTAATATCGTTGTCTTTCCAGATGCATTGACGCCGACAAAAGCGATTACATTATTTTCGTATATTTTGGGTAAAATATTATAAAGCTGCTCTTTGTCATTATCGTCAACTCTCTGCTGCGCCACAAAATCAATCGCAAACGTATCTTGAAAATGCGTAAGCCCTTCTATTTCTAATCTTAACAGTTTCATATACTCTCCTTATCAAAAATAAAATATTTACGTGATTTTCGTTGTTAATTTCTATATTATGCTAATTATGCCATAAAATCAATAATTATTTACGTAATTTATGCTGCTTAACAGTTAATAATTCCATTCAACCTGACTACATAACGCCAGACATATACTTTTAACCAAAGCAGTGCTGTAAACTCTGGTGTTATGTAGTATAAGTTATTTTATGAAATAATACACCTACCCCTTCCGTTCCTCCTTCTTTTTTAACAACTGGGAAGTATTTAGTGTCTGTTCTGCCTGTTTTTTCGTCTTTCTGGCAGATTCCTTCTTTTGTTTCTTCGTTTGTATTTTTACCGAAGCGTCTTGTGCGCCCTCCGTTGTTTTTACATCTACTATATTTCCCGCGTTAACTGCATTTTCCTGCATATCACTTGCTGCACGCGGTGCTTGCTGACTATTTATCATTGTAGACTCCGTTTTTGCTCCCACCTGCCGGCTTCCTTCCGCTGCTGTTTCCATCTTTACTTTTAACTGTTGATTTCCGCCCTTTGCAGTCTTTTTATGCCTTGTCAATGCTGGATTTGCCCATCTTGGCTGATACTGTAATCTCCGCATTGCCACATCTGCTAAAAAGATACAGATTCCCAAGACCAGCAGCAGATTTGTTAAAGGAATCCGCTCCTGTGTGCTTGTGCGAATCCGCCCCCAGATAGAATCATCTGCTGTAATTACGCGCCCATACTGCTTTGCAAAATTCAAATAAGAAGTCGTGTTTGCATTAAATTTATATTCATCCGAAAACTGCACTGCGGTGGCTGTTTTCATGTCATTTTGCAGTATTCCATTATCGCTGCGCTGTATATGAAAATGATACAATCCTGTCAGCGGAGTTGATACGTCCGTTGTATAACTGCCCGGTGCTGTCGCATGAAGCTTCTGCTGTGTAGAGTTTCCTTTAGGGTCAATTGTTGTCACATACACTTCTGTTGAACCATCAAAATCCTGCGCTTGATACGCTACTTCTGTATGTTCGCCCACGGTAACAACATTTACGCTATCCTCACCTTGTTTCGCGTTTCCGCTGGTATAATCGACAATCCTTTTCCATAGCTGCACATAATCCTCCTGACCTGCAAAGGCGCTGCTCCACTCACCAGTAACGTCGCTGTTCCAAGCTGCTGTTCTGCCTAGTCCATATTGCCATATGGTTAAAATCGGATTCCCTTTGCCAATATCTTTTATCACGGGATTGGATGCGGTTTTCGGTGTCGCCGCAATATATCCATAAAGGGCTGGCCATCCATCCGGAAAAAGATCGCTTGTCAACACATGATTTGCCTGCACTGCCAGTGAAAACGTACCATTTTGAATATAGCTGTCACCGCCCATAAACACTTCCTGCGCAAAAATCCGCGGAATATCGCTGGAACTATCGGAATAATAATAGCGTCCTCCACACTCCTGCGCAAGCATCCTTAACAAATCTTTATCCGACTCACTCCCCACTGCCACCGTAGAAAGCGTTATGCCATTTTGGGTATATGCATCAATTACGCCGCTGAAATTATTGGTTTCGCCCATACCATCTGTTAGAAGCACTACATGTTTCACAGAAGCATTACTCTCAGCAAGCACATCACAAGCTGCCTCCAAAGAAGGCCGAATCTTTGTGCCGCCGCCCTCGTAGATTTTCTTAATTTTCTCCTTAATCATTGCTCTGTCTTGCACCTGCTGTAGTTTTACCTGCCAGTGATATTCGTCATCGAATGTCAATACGCCTACAGAATCCGTATTGCGCAGATTGTCCACTGCGACCTCCGCTGCCCGAACCGCGACATCCAGATTGGTGATACTGGCATTTCCCTCTGTGAATGTCATACTTCCGGAACGGTCAATTACCATCACCATTGCCATAGAAGGCGATTCATTGACACTCATAAGCTGCATATCCACTGGAAGCACTGTTTCCAGTACAGAATCCCGATAACCGCCTAATGCAAAACTATTATCACCTCCACAACAGATAAAGCCGCAGCCATAATCCTTTATATATGTTTCCAAATTTTCCAAAAATCCGTTCGGCAGATCATCAATATAGGTATCTACCAAAATAATGGATTTATATTCCAGCATGGTTTCTATCTTTTTGGGTGCATTCAGTGCTGAAACCACACTATAATTACAGCCTGCTGCTTTTAAAACAGAAGAAAATGCTGATGTATCTGCATTGCCTCCGGAAATCACCAGAATTTTAGGCGGTGCTTCTACAATCGAATAGGCATTGAAAACATTATTTTCCGCACAAGTATCCCCCTGTGCTTCCACCTCTACCCGCAGCCCCTCCATACTTCCGCTGCCAACATTTTCGTCTACCTGCGCACGAAATACAAAACGGTTGCTTCCTTTATTTAAGTGTACATTATTTTCCGCTATCTGCATACTTCCACGGTAAAGCCCAATCACTGCGTCTGTATTATAATTGCTTTCCACCAGCACTGTAATAGAGTATTTATCTTTCGGATGCAAATATGTTGGAAGAATCACGTTGTCAATATAGGCGTCGTCTGTTACCTCATTTTCATAGATCAGCGTTAAAAATTCCGCCTGACTTATCGAAAGCGCGTGCGCCATATTTTGAATATTTCCCCTTGTTTCCTTCCCATCTGTCAGTACAACCAAACGTTTGGCGTACTCTCCCGACATTAATGTAAGCGCCTTAGAAACTGCGTCCTCAAAATTTGTCGCCGTCTTCTCTGGCAGTGTCATCAGACCACCATATTGTTTTTGATCTGACAAAAACTGCTCTACCATTGTATTTTTTCCAAACGTAACAATCCCAAAGACATTTCCCGACGGCATTTTTGCAATGCTTTTCTGCAAATAGTCCTGCATCTCCTCCAGATGCGTTTCATTGCTGCTGGAAAGGTCAACGACAAAAACCGTCGCCGTCTTTGCGCTGCCCAGGCGAATCTTTATCCCCAACAATGCCAGCAGCACACACAAAACCACAACGCCCCGCACTGCCAGATAAAACTTACCACGGTATCGCATCTGACGCACATAGAGCATCCACTCCACCACTAAAAGTACCAGCGCAAGCAGCAGAAAAAGATTTCTTAATGTCTGCTTTACCTTCTGCACCTGCAATCCATGCGTACCAACCACGGCTCTTGCTGTTGTCCTGCCCTCTGACTCAGTATCTGTCCGAAAACGCACAACATACCGTTCCTGATATTCGTCGTTGCCTATCTGATAAACCCCTGCCTTTTTCGGACGGCTGTCGAATTGTGTTCTGTCTAGTTCCGCCCAAGGCTGAAGGGCTATTTCCTCGCCAGCGTAATAAGTACTTGCCGCAAGCCAAGAAGTATCGGAAAGGTAAATCATTGCATTTGCCAAAAACACCGGAAACTCTGCACGCAGCGGAAAATCCGACTCACGGATATCAAACCCTACAACAATTTCCTTCCTGCCGTCCCACTCTCCATAATAACCCACACACTTGCCATTATATGTAAGAAAGCTTTGCGCTCCTTGAGGAAGCGCAAAACAATACGCCTTATTAACACCGATATGAAATCCCGATAAACCGACTGTTAAATCACAATCTGTCATTTCTAGCACTACATTCTCTAGCGTTTCAACAGCTTCCCCTCTTGCATCGCCAAACAGAAGTCGGCTGGTTTCTATATTTTGTGGCGTCTGCCCTGCGTCATAAATCACCACATTATAGCCTTCCTCCTGCAAAGGTGTCCTTTTGAGCGTTCCCATATCTAGCTGCGCAGCGGCATCGGTCTTCGCCTTAGCAAGACTCTCCCCCGTTACAGCAAAATAAGCCTTTTCCAGAAAAGTGTTGCCGCTGCCGACCAAAAGCCCATTAATTCGGTTTTGCCTGCCTTTTACCGCCTGCGAACAATTATCTGCTGCAAGGCTGTCTTGGATAGAATTACTGTCTTGGCTGTGGCTGATTCCCTGACTTTGGCTGTCCTCCTGACTACTGTCAGAAAAAGTAATCCCGTCAATGCGTGAGGTCAACGTTTTTCCGCGCCAATTTACCTGTTCAAATATATGAAATGTACTTTCGGAAGGCGCAAGCTGCATCTGCGCAAGCGCAATTACCTTTTCCCCCTCATCATACAGACTAATATCAAAGAAAGCTGTTTTGTCGCTGTAATTGGCAACGCTTACCATTACATCATAGAATCCGTCCTCCCGCTCCGTAAATACCGTATATTCGTTCGCCACGTTGGAAACAGCTTCACCAATAACATAAAGTTCTTTCTCTGCAGTGCTGTGCAGTTCTTCAAATCCAGAAGCGCCGCTGCCGTCTGTATACACAACTAAATTTGCCGCCTGCTCTGCCGAGTCCCCTATCAGTGTATCTAAAATCCCTTGTGCCTGCACAATTGTTCCACCGCTGTCGCTGCATTCCAATCCCTTCAACGTTTGCACCAAACTATCTGTATCCGTGCTGTCCACCGCCAAAAGCTGTACACCAGTTCCATCCACCGTAACAATAGAAAACTGCATATGCTCTGCTGTTTTCACATATTCACACGCCTGATCAACGGCTTCCTCCAAGCGGCTTTTTCCGGTGCTTTCTGCCTGCTGTGTATTACTGCGTTGTATATTATTCTGTGTATAATTATGCTGCATATTATTATGCTGCATATATGTATGCTGCATACAATTATGCTGCATACTTGCGCTGGTATCCAGCAGCAGAATCGTCCTCCCACCGTTTCTACCCTCCACCTTAATAAACGGTGACATTAACGCAATAACTAGCAAAGCGATAATCAATAATTGCAGATACATTAAAATATTGTGAACAAACTTCTCTAAAAATGTGCGTGACTGTTCATTCCGCAGCAACTTCTGCCAAAGCAGATTGGAAGACATTAAATAATCGATTCCCTTTGGCTTTAATAAGTATAAAAAAATAATAATAGGAACCGCTGCCAAAAAGAACAACGGCCATAAGCTTTCAAATATCATATAATCCCTTTAAATCCTGAAAAATCAGTTGATAAATATCTCTTTGCGTACTGCATACTGCATAAAATGCCCCCACCCGCGCACATTCCGCACGAAAAGATGTCAAAAAATCCGCAAGTGCTTTCTGATATACCAAAATACTCTTGGCATCAAGTGTAAGGCGCAGTGTGCTTTTATCCTCCATATCAATCAAATTGCGCGTACCTGTCAGCGTTACGGATAGCTCCTCCTGCGCCAGCACATGCAGCAAAACCGTGCGCTGTTTTCGGTACTCCAAAAAACGCAACAGTTTCCGCAACGTTTCCTCCTCTGGTGTTAAAAAAGTTTCCTGCAAAAAATCGCTTATAATTATCGTAATTCCATTACCTTTTACCGGAAGCCGAAAAACAGCCTCACCGATATCCACGGTTTCGCCAAATGTGCGCTGGTTTAACCAATCCACAAGCCGCGGCAGTGCCTTATTCCCGCCGCCTGCCATAAAAGGCGGCTGTATAGCGCTAGACTGAAGGTCTTTCATATCATAAAGCACTACACGATCCATATTGTTTAATCCGATATAGGAAAACGCTGCTGCCAGCATACAGGCAAGTTCGCTTTTTTTCTTCTCACCATATAGCATAGACGCACTTGTATCGAGAAGAATGGAGATGACTGCCTCCTTTTCTTCCATATATTCCTTAATATAAAGCCTGTCTAACCGCCCGTACGCATTCCAGTCAATACGCCGGATATCATCCCCTGGCATATACTCCCGAAAGTCCGAAAACTCCATTGAAGAACCCTTCTGTGCAGACTTACGGTTTCCTGTTAAATTCATGGAAGCACGATGCCCCATTGTCATCCGAAGCCGCGACAATTTATGAAAAAATGCTGCATCTGGTATCATTTTCGCCAAATACTCCTATCTGCAAATATAGTATATTCCTTTACGGTTTTTTTGCCGCCAAAATCTCTTGGATAATATCATCCTCGGTTAGCCCCTCGCTAATTGCGTCAAAGCTTAGGATAATCCGATGACGCAGAGCTGGATACGCCATTTGCGATACATCCTGAAAAGACACGTTGAAGCGTCCTTCCAAAAATGCCTTTGCCCGTGACGCGCGAATTAACGCCTGTGCCGCTCTTGGGCTTGCACCCTCCCGAATATACGGATTCGCAGCGTGTGTTTCCATTACAAGATCCAGCAGATAATCCAGCACAGCGTCTGCAATTGGAATCTGATTGACTAACGTGCGTGCCGCCAGTAATCCCGCTCCATCTATCTGTTTCTCTATAGCAGGCGCTTGGCTTCCCTCCGTTAACGCCACGATATTTTTTAAATCCTCCTTTGAGGGGAAACGCACCAAAATCTTAAACATAAAGCGGTCTAGCTGCGCTTCAGGCAATGGATATGTTCCTTCGTTCTCTATCGGATTCTGCGTTGCCAGTACCAAAAACGGCTCTGCAAGCGTATGACTTTCGTTGCCTACTGTAACCGTATGTTCCTGCATAGCTTCCAGTAATGCCGACTGCGTTTTTGGTGTGGCACGGTTAATCTCATCTGCCAGAATTAAATGCGCAAATATCGGCCCCTGTTCAAAGGAAAACGCGCTGCCTTTTTCATTCTTTATAATAATATTTGTTCCTGTTACATCACTCGGCATTAAATCCGGCGTAAATTGTATTCGTTTAAATGACAAGTCAAAAACTTTGCCAATTGTACTGACCAGCATGGTTTTGCCCAAGCCCGGCATTCCCTCCAATAGTACATTGCCGCCAGTAAGCATGGCAAGCAGCACCTGACGAATAATTTCCCGCTGTCCGACAATCCCCTTGGCAATCTCCGCCTCGCACACTGCAATCCGCTCTGCCATATATGCCGGATCGTGCATTCTACTGTTATCCCATTCTCCCATGTTTTATACCCCCTGTATCTTTCACACATCCCAATCCATCGTTATTCTTGTAATGTTGCGTACTTCTTTATAACATAAGCCCTGTGTGTCCTTCATACATCTCAATCCATCGTTATTCTTGTAATGTTGCGTACTTCTTTATAGCATAAACCCTGTGTGTCCTTCACACTTCCCAATCCATCGTTATTCTTGCGATATAGCGTACTTCTTCATAGTATAAGCCCTGTGTCCTTCACACTTCCCAATCCATCGTTATACTAGGTTACTTTTCACACCCACGCCAAAGTAGTGGGAATTATGCGCCAAAATGCTTGCA
>CBCOYO010000042.1:11904-24061 GCA_965114465.1 uncultured Lachnospiraceae bacterium | reverse complement strand
GCGATTTTCAATGGCTGGATACGTAACAGTTCAATGGGTTATCTGAACTGTTACAAAATCAGGATATTATAAGTGATAAAGGAGGCTTTGATGGCTAAGGAGAAAAAGAACCAATCCGAAATGGAACAATACGAGGAATATATATTGCTGAAAAAAGGGGCAGAGGCAGAACTTGTTGAAAAAAAATCGCGCTTTATCGCTACAATACGCCCTGTATCGACAGAAGATGAAGCGGCGGCTTTTATTGAGGAAATAAAAAAGAAATATTATGATGCAAGACATAATTGTTCTGCATTTGTAATTGGAAGTAAGGCACAGCTAACCAGAAGCAGCGACGATGGTGAACCAAGCGGAACGGCGGGCAGACCAATGCTGGAGGTATTGCTTGGCAGTGAAATCCGCAATATTGCAGTCGTTGTAACACGTTATTTTGGTGGAACTCTGTTAGGCACTGGAGGTTTGGTGCGTGCGTATTCTGGCGCAGTAAAACTGGCGTTAGACCAATGCGAAACAGCAAGGCAACGTTTTGGCATTAAGCTCCAAATCAAAACAGATTATAATTATGTAGGGAAAATTCAATATCTGTTGGCTGATAGGAAAATTGAAATAATAGATAGTGTGTACGCTCAAGATGTTGAAATGACGGTCATTGTTCCGATTGAGGAATATGACCGCCTTTGTAAAGATTTGACAGAAGCCACAAGTGCAAAAGCAGAACTTGTGGAATTAGAAAGATTGTATTATGAAAGTATCAGCTAGGCTCAGAAATCCGGCTGACACCTACAAAGATTTCAGAAATTTTGTACCATGTGGGATAATCTACAATCCCATTTGCAGGTAATCCAAACACACGTTGGAAAACACGCACAGCATCGGCTGTACCGCTGCCAAAGATGCCATCTTCTGAAATTTTGGGTATTGCTGGATAGTTCTGTGCAATGCGGTTAAGCTGCTGTTGAAGCTGCAATACCTTTTGACCAGACGAGCCAATGGTTAAGTCGTATCCCGGCCATGAGGAAGGGACACCGGAAACATATTGTGTTGAATTAATATACATATCATTTCCATAATAATATCGTATAATTTCAATTGGTGTGTATCCTTGCTCGCCCAGATATTTGCTTCCCCATTGTGAAAGCCCTTTGCAGGTAACACGGTCACCGTCACAGTAGGCAGTGAAAATTGGCTGTCGTACACCAGGACGGGAAAGGTAGTTGGAGAATATCGAATCTACAATTCGGCTGACATTTTGATAAATATTTCTGCCATAAATCCATTTCTGATCGTAGGCTGTGGAGGAAGTAATCGTGAAATTGTAGCCTTGGTTTCGATACGGCGGAACCAGTATATTTTAATGTGCAGCCATTTTATGGTAATTGAAAAGAAGAAGTATGTATGGTAAAATTTTCTGTAAAAAATAGAAGAAATAGAAACAGGGTATTCTAGGAGAAAAGGGACTTGCAGAAAGGTTGGAGGGGATGCAAAAAGAAATGGACAAAATATCGTTATTGTGTCAATTAAGAGAGGAAAAGAAAATACGGTTAAAGGGTGGAATATACCATCAAACGCAGATAAAACTTGCATATAACTCCAATCATATAGAAGGAAGTAAATTAACAGAAGAACAGACAAGATACATTTATGAAACAAACACAATTGGATTGGGTAAAGAACCTGTCAATGTAGATGATATTATAGAAACAGTAAATCATTTTCAGTGTTTTGACTATATTTTAGATTGCGCTGAGGATATTTTGTCAGAAAATATAGTAAAGAAATTACATTTTATGCTGAAATCAAATACATCAGACAGCCGTTTGGAATGGTTTCATGTGGGGGATTATAAGCAGCGTCCCAATATGGTTGGCGATTCTAAAACAACAACACCTGGAAAAGTTAAAAAGGAAATACAACAGCTTTTATTTAAGTATCAACAAAAAAGTAGTATTTCTTTTTATGATATTGTGGAATTTCATTACTATTTTGAGAGAATTCATCCGTTTCAAGATGGAAATGGAAGGGTAGGACGTTTGATAATGTTTAAGGAATGTCTGAAACATAATATAATTCCTTTTATTATTGATGAAAGACATAAATTGTACTATTACAGAGGGTTAAAAGAATTTGAAAATGAAAAAGGATATTTAATAGACACTTGTTTATCGGCACAAGATGAATATGGTAAATTGCTAAGTTATTTCAGCGAAAGTTAGGGGATTCCTTTTTAATGCGCACAGGCGTTCAAAGAAAATATATTAGCAGGGGAATTTTGCATTGCGAAAAAAGATTTACCGTTCGTATAAATACCCGCTGCTGACCAATACGAATCAACAGCGGGAAGCTATGGATTTAAAATTCTTAACTATTTTTTCTTAATTGGAATCCAAATCTCTGCATAATAATTTTCATCTTGTACGCCATTAGGGTATTTATTTGGCGCGTCATACATTTCAACGCAATATCCTGCCGCAATTTCATATTCTGTCATTGCCGGAAGCCATTCGGAGAAAATTTTGGTGTTTATATTTTGCATAGACTGTACCAGAGCGCCTTTGCAGGGAAATACTGCCCAAGTGAATGCCGGAATTGTTTTGATTTCGAATCCTTTTGGAATATCCACGGACGGATTGTAAATATCGGCAATTAAATATTCAAACCGTTCATTTTTCATTTGGGGATCAATATTGATTCCAAACATACCACAGACATACTGGCCGTTTCCAGAAGCATAATGCTCTTGCCAAAACGCGGGAATTTCTTGTTTGGCATTCTCGTAACCAAACTCTTTTGATACAGCAAGCACTGTAAAGCTTTCTTTTTTTGCAATTTTGTAATCCATAAGATAACCACCTTTCAAAGAAATTGTTAGTTTCAGCGGCGCGAAGGTTTTTACCATATGTTTATCTTTACGGATAGCTGAAGGCGGATAGCCGTGAAAACGTGAAAAGGCTTTCGCAAAACTGTCTGGAGAATCATACCCATATTTTAAAGCAAGGTCAATCACAGAAATATCGCTGGTAATCAACTCGCCGCCGGCAAGTGATAAGCGGCGGTTGCGCACATATTCCTTAAAGGAATAACCACATAGCATGCCAAACCCTTTATGGAAATAAAATGGCGAAATATGAACAAAGTTTGCGGTATCTTCCACTGTAATATCCTCCAAAAGATGTGCTTCAATATAGTCGATCGCCGTTCCAATTATTTTTACCCACTCCATAGCTGCTGCCTCCTTGTAATGAAAAAATGATAAACAGATTGATTTCCTTCGCTGCTGAAAACAGCATATCATGCGAAGCTGTTTCCTGCCCGACATTCTTTGCGCACATTTGTCTGTCATAGTATAACAAATTCTTTAAGCAATGTAAATAAATACATGGCTTAATGTAATGTAGTACAGCCCTAGACTGCATTGTAATAGGCGTTTAGTAATACATAATGATAATTCCTGTTCAATGGAAAAACAGAGTAGAAAAAGTGTTACTTTTCACACCTCAATAACTTATAAGCTAATAAAAACTGGCATGAGTGTGAATTGTAACGAAAAAGTAACAGTTCAATGGGCTATCTGAACTGTTACTAGAAAAATAAATAGCTTTATGATATTCTATGATTAGCCCTTCAAAAGGGTATTTTTCAAAAGAATGGTACAATATATTGTAATTTGGACAAAGATATGTATTCTTTATATTGTGGTCATGTTTCTTAATTAACCCTTTTGACGCTTTAATCATTCTATAATGGATATAAAATAGCTCTTAATTAATTTTACAAAGCTGCACAGAAGGAAGGAGATAATTTGCAATGAGTTGGGATGTTGTTTTAATTCGTACAAAGACAAATAAAGAACCTTTAGAGGAAATAGAATCGGAAAATATTATTCCCTTTAGCTTTGCCGAATTTACACAAGAAATGCAGAAGATAGCAGGGCAGCAGTCCGCAGAATATGATTCTACAGTAGCGTCACAGCATATGAGAACCAATACATGGTCAATTGAAGTTTATCCAGAGGAAGAAAATGAAAGCATAGGATTGTCGATTCGGGGCAGCGAAGAGCCAACCGAGGTGTTAAAAGCACTCCACAAAGATTTAGGATGCAGATTAATAGACTGTTGCACAGGTGAGTTTATAGATTTTACAAAATCCTCCAGCTTTGAAAGGTGGAAATCCTACCGTGATCAGATTATTGCATCATATAATAAGCCGAAGAGCAATTTTAATGATATTTAGGAAGTATGCTGGAAAGAGTGAAAGAATTTGATAAAACTTTCACTCTTTGTTTGTGTCTTGGAAAGGAATGGCGAAAAATATGAAAAAGAGTATCTAAGAAAATAAATGAAATCGAACAGGAAAAAGTGATAATATTTTTGTAAAATATTAAATTTTTATAAAATAAGGAATGAACGCTGGCGGCGTAAAGCCCCTAAATTGCGGGATATTCCTTTTTTTATTTCCTATAATTTATTGTGTTTTCTATACATTATTCCACAAAATATTAAGTAAAAAGATATAAAAAAATATTAAAAAACAATAATTTCCAATTTCTGCCAATAAATAAAATCTTGCTATTTCCTTTATTATCATGTAAAATGTAAATTAAGTGGTAAAAAGTGGAATGAAGTGGTTTTAAGTGGGTGATGATTGTTATGTACATGGGTGAATACAATCATACAGTAGACGCAAAGGGCAGGCTGATAATTCCTTCCAAGTTCCGCGAAAAACTAGGAGATACATTCGTGGTGACAAAGGGGCTGGATGGCTGCTTGTTTGTGTATGATAACACGGAATGGACTGCTTTTGAAGAAAAGCTGAAAGCTTTACCGCTGATGAATAAAGAATCACGAAAGTTTGTCCGTTTTTTCTTAGCAGGTGCGGCAAGCGTGGAGGTCGATAAACAGGGGAGAATCCTAATACCGCCCTCGCTGCGGGAATTTGCGGATTTGGATAAGGAGGTAATCCTAGCAGGAGTAGGGGGGCATATAGAGATCTGGAGCAAAGACAGATGGGCAGAAGCCTCAGAATATGACGATATGGATGATATTGCGGAACATATGGCAGAGTTGGGGCTGATGATATAATACGGAAAATAAGGAAAGGACACAATATGGAATTTCAGCATAAGTCTGTGCTGCTTGGGGAAACAATCGACGCACTGAAGATAAAACCTGACGGTGTATACCTTGATGGTACGCTTGGCGGGGGTGGACATGCTTATGCAGTTTGTACAAGATTATCAGATAAAGGGCGTTTTATCGGGATTGATCAAGATGCAGATGCAATTGCGGCAGCAGGGAAGCGGCTGGCGGAATTTCAGGATAAGGTCACAATTATTCGGAATAACTACTGCAATGCCGGACAAGCGCTGACAGAACTGGGAATTTCGAAAGTAGATGGAATTGTGTTGGATTTAGGTGTTTCTTCGTATCAGCTTGACACAATAGAGCGTGGATTTACGTATTCCCACAATTCGCAGTTAGATATGCGCATGGATCAGCGGCAGACGCTTACCGCAAGGGATATTGTAAATAACTATAGCGAACAGGAACTTTACCGTGTGATTAAGGAATACGGCGAAGAACAGTTTGCCAAGAATATTGCAAAGCATATTGTGGCAGCGCGGCAGAACCAGCCAATTGAAACAACGTATGAATTAAATGAATTGATTAAGGCGGCAATTCCGGCAAAAATGCGCGCGACAGGAGGACATCCCTCGAAACGTACATTTCAGGCAATTCGCATTGAATGTAACCATGAATTGGAAGTATTAAAAGAATCTTTGGAGAATATGGTACAGATGCTGAATCCGCAGGGAAGACTTTGTATTATTACATTTCATTCCTTAGAGGATCGGATTGTTAAAAATTTTTTTCGGAAAATGGAAAACCCTTGTATTTGTCCGCCGGAATTTCCGGTCTGCATATGTGGCAAGGTTTCTGTGGGCAAAGCAGTGCCTAGAAAAGCGATTTTGCCCTCAAAGGAAGAACAGGAAGAAAACCCAAGATCCAAAAGCGCAAAGCTGCGGGTTTTTGAAAAATATTAGATTTCAAAGCATTAATCCAAGTCCTGAAAAGCGTAGAGAAAAAATGCTTAAAAAGAATATATAAAATCAATCAGTTTTAAAAATATAAAGTAAAGGAAGGGATGAATATGGGTTATGCCAAGCAAAGCAATAGAAACAATAGAAGTCCCGCCAGAAATACAAGCGGGTACAGAAGACAATCTTATATAGAAGGAAATGCTGCGAGAAAGCTTGAAACTGCACCACAGCGCAAACGCAAACCAGTGCCGCAGAAGAAACATAAGGCAAATGCGCGCAGAAAGCAGCAGGTAAAAGTAATGCCGATGAACATTGCTTATATGGGTGTGATGACAGCGGCGCTTGTTATATTAAGTATTGTTTTGTTAGGATATGTCAGGCTGCAGTCAAGTATAACGCTTCATGTCAATAATATTTCGCAGCTTGAAAGCGAATTAAATAGTTTAAAGCTTTCTAATGATGAAATGTATACAAAAATTATGAGCAATGTGGATTTGGAGGAAATTAAACGCATTGCGGTTAATGAACTTGGAATGAAGTATGCAAAGGAGGGACAAGTAGTTCCTTATTCCAGCCAAGGCAGCGATTACGTGCGCCAATACAGCGAAATTCCAAGTAATTAAAAGTGCTACAATAAGGTTGTAAAAGGGTGGTTTGATGGCACAGAGAAATAATAAGAGAAAACCGACGAAGAGAAAATCAAACATACGAAAGTTTAGAAGGTTTAATCTGCAGAAAGTGAAGTCAATGAAGCTGGCGGTGATGATGATGATTATCCTGCTGGCTTTTGCGGGGTTAGGTGTCCGGCTTTATGCGATAACGCGCGACAATGAAGTAGACTACAAGAAAAAGATATTGTCCCGTCAGCGTTACGACTCAAAAACACTTCCGTTTAAGCGCGGAAATATTACAGATGCTAACGGAACAATTCTTGCAGTCAGCGAAATGGTTTATAATGTAGTGCTTGACTGTAAGGTTATGCTGGACGATGAGAAGAACAAAGAACCTACATTGACAGCAATGGCAGAATGCTTTGGGCTGAGCCGCTCTGAATTAAATGAATACGTGGAAAATAATCCCACTTCCCAGTATAAAGTATGGAAAAAGCGGATTCCCTATGAAGAAGTCAGTGCTTTTCAGGAGCGGGAGAAACAGTATAATGATGAAGCAGAAAAACAAAATAAACAGATAACAGAGAAGGACAGGCAGCTTGGTCTGATACAAGGCGTCTGGTTTGAGGAGGAATATATTAGACGGTATCCAAACAATTCATTGGCGTGTGATGTCATTGGATTTACTGGTACGGATAACAACGGTACATGTGGGCTGGAGGAGTATTATAATGATGAACTAAATGGTATGAACGGAAGGGAATATGGATTCCTAAACGGTGATGGCGTGTTGGAGCGGACAACCGTAGCGGCAACAGACGGAAATTCTCTTGTGACGTCGATCGATGCCAATATCCAAGCAATTTGTGAAAAATATCTCAATCAGTTTGGAGAAGAACATAAAAACGAGGTGCGCGAAGGCGGCGGTATGATGAACGGCGGTGTGATTGTAATGAATCCCAACAACGGTGATGTGCTGGCAATGGCGAATTATCCAAGTTTTGATTTAAACAATCCCAAGGACTTAACGCCATATTTTACAGCGGAACAGATTGCGCAGCTAAAACAGGAAGAAAAAGAATATGATGCCCTTAACAATCTGTGGAGAAATTTCTGTATTTCAGATACCTACGAGCCTGGATCTACAGCCAAGGCAATTACACTAGCAGCAGGTTTGGAATCAGGAAAAATCGTTGGGAATGAAACATATTCCTGCGGAGGAGCATTGACAGTATCTGATAGGGATATTAGCTGCAATGCAATACACGGCACCGTGGACGTAGGCGGCGCACTGGAACAGTCTTGCAATGTGGCATTTATGAAAATGGGAGAGGCAATCGGTGCAAAAACCAGCGTGGAATTTGAGCGTATCTTTAATATCGGACTGCGGACAAATATTGATTTGGCAGGAGAAGCAAAGACAGCTTCGCTGGTGTTTACAGAGCAGACAATGGGGCCGACACAGCTTGCGACAGCTTCGTTTGGACAGGGCTATAACGTTACAATGATTGAGATGGCGTGCGCTTTTTCTTCTATAATAAATGGCGGTTATTATTATGAGCCGCATGTGGTAAGCAGAATTACAAATTCCAATGGCGATACAATCCGCAATATTGAGCCGCGGGTTTTGAAACAGACGATTTCTGCCAGCACGTCAGAGCAGATGCGGCATCATTTACATATGGCAGTGGCACAAGGTACAGGGCGTTCGGCGCGGCCGGCAGGATATGCGATTGGCGGCAAGACGGGAACAGCGGAAATGGTACCGCGAGATAAAATAAACTATGTTGTTTCCTTTATCGGTTTTGCGCCGGCGGACGATCCGCAGATTGTGATTTATTGTGTAGTTGACAGACCTAATGTTCAAAGGCAGCCAAGTGCATCTTATGCTACAGGAATTGTTAAAAATATTTTAACAGAAGTACTGCCTTATCTGCATATAGCAAAAACGGAAGAAATGACCGTTGCAGAACAGGAAGAAGTGGATAAGATTCTCGGTGATATTGTGGCAAGTGACAATGCAGATGAAGAAGGCAACGGCGAAGAAGGCGAAGAAGGGGATAAGCCGGAAGGTGAGGGGGACAGCGCAGGAGAAGGTGATACTTCACAGGAGGGTGGCTCTGCTCTTACAGTGGACGACAATGGCAATTTAATAGATGCAGTAACGGGAATCCCAGTAGATCCGAATTATAGCATGTCGGACGATCCCAATCTTGCGACAGAAGCGATTCGGGAAAATGCATCGTCAGGTACAAGTTCAACAGGGAGCATCTGGTCGGGAAGTTTTCCTCTACGCAATATATTGCCGGAGAACAGTGTATCAGGAAACAGCGCATCAGGCGATAATCCGTCAGGAAATGGCCCACCGGACGAAAATCCAGCAGAATAAAACATATCCCTCGAAAAAAGATAATAGATTATAATAATCACTTTTTCGAGGTTTGCGGATGACAGTAAAAAATAATGCAGCCAAACGCAATATGACTACACAGAAAAAGAAAACCTTTTTTTTGTGCATTATGTCTATTCTAATGATGATATTGCTAATGGTTCGGCTTGGCTATCTTATGATATTCTGCTCCGCCCATTATATGGAAATGGCGCAGATGCTGCACGAAAGAGAAAGAGATATCAAAGCGGCGCGCGGGCGTATTATTGATGCGACAGGTACTGTGCTTGCCGACAACAAAACAGTATGTACCATCTCCGTGATACATAGCCAGATTAAAGATCCAGAGCATGTGATTGCAGTTTTAAGTCAGGAATTGGCGCTGTCTGAAGAATACGTGCGCAAGCGTGTGGAGAAAATTTCATCAAGAGAGCGAATTAAGAGCAATGTCGATAAGGAAACCGGTGATAAAATCCGCAATCTTGATCTTGCAGGCGTTAAGGTGGATGAAGATTATAAACGGTATTATCCATACAGTGAACTTGCATCGAAAGTGCTAGGATTTACTGGCGGAGATAATCAGGGAATTATCGGCTTAGAGGTTTCTTATGAGGAATATCTAACTGGAAAGAAAGGGCAGATATTAACGCTGACGGATGCAAGAGGCATTGAACTAGAGGGTATGGGAGAACGGCGCGAAGAACCACAGGCAGGAAACGATCTCTATGTCAGTCTTGATATTAATATTCAAAAGTATGCCACACAGCTTGCAAAGCAGGCTTATAAAACAAAACAGGCAGCCGGTGTATCCATTATTGTAATGAATGTCAATAACGGTGAAATTTTAGCAATGGTTGATGTGCCTGAATTTAACTTAAATGAACCGTTTGTGCTGATTGATGAATTTGCAGCATTGGCGGAGCAGACAGATGAGAATGGTAAGAAAAGAGAAACACAGGATTTGCTTAACAATATGTGGCGTAATGGCTGTATTAACGATACGTATGAGCCGGGGTCTACCTTTAAGATTATTACGGCTGCGGCAGGGCTGGAAGCTGGCGTTGTAACGCCGCAGGACAATTTTTCCTGCCCTGGGTTTATTACGGTTGACGACAGGCGGATACACTGCCATAAACGTGCAGGACATGGTGCAGAGGATTTTGTGCACGGTGTTATGAATTCCTGCAATCCGGTTTTTATTACCGTAGGGCTGCGACTGGGAGCAGAAAAGTATTATCATTATTTTACGCAGTTTGGCTTGAAAAACAAGACTGGAGTTGATTTGCCCGGAGAAGCGGGAACAATTATGCACAAGTTGGAAAATATCGGAAATGTGGAACTTGCTACCATATCGTTTGGGCAGTCCTTTCAGATAACGCCGCTGCGGTTAATGACAACCGTTTCGGGGCTGATTAACGGGGGAAAGCTGATAACGCCGCATTTCGGGGTTTGTGTAATGAATGAAGAACAGAATCAGATACATGAATTTGATTATCCTGTGACAGAGGGAATTGTTTCATCGGATACAACAGAAAAACTGCGTTATATGTTAGAGCAGGTTGTTGAAAACGGCGGCGGAAAAAATGGTTATGTGGAGGGCTTTCGTATAGGCGGCAAGACGGCGACAAGCCAGACGCTTCCGCGTGGGAGCGGTAGATATATTGCGTCGTTTCTGGGATTTGCGCCAGCGGATAATCCTAAAGTAATGGCGCTTGCTATTATTGATACACCGCAGGGAATGTATTACGGCGGACAGATTGCAGCGCCGGTAGTGCGTCAGCTATTTGAAAATATTCTTCCTTATCTGGAAGAAATCGGCTACCAATAAGAGCAAAAAATTTAGGCATATGCAAAATATAATTTGCGTGCAGATGGGAGCAGGAATGATTACGGTAAAGGGTAAAAAAGTGTTGGTTATCGGTGCCGGTATTAGTGGTATTAGTGCGGCGGCGCTCCTTGTGAAAAACGGCGCTATACCGATAATCTATGATGGAAATGAAAAGATTAAGCATGATGAGGTTGGGGTAAAACTTTCCCGCAAAATCGGAACGGCTGCGACGGTACAGATTATCACGGGATCGTTTTCCAATGAAGTTACAGAGGAGGTGGTGCTTGCTGTTCTTAGCCCGGGAGTGCCTACAGATTTAAGCTTTGTACAATATATTCGGAAGAAAAATATTCCAGTATGGGGCGAGATAGAGCTTGCTTACCAGGTTGCAAAGGGAAAAGTAATTGCAATTACCGGAACTAATGGTAAGACTACCACAACTTCATTAGTAGGGCAGATTATGCAGGAGTATTGCGGAGAAGATAAAACATTTGTTGTAGGAAATATTGGAAATGCTTACACAGATGCTGCGCCTTTGACCAATGAGGAGTCTGTGTCGGTGGCGGAAGTATCCAGCTTTCAGTTGGAAACTATCGATCAGTTTCATCCGCAGGTTTCAGCGATTTTAAATATCACGCCGGATCATTTAGATCGCCATTATTCAATGGAAAATTACGTGGCGGCAAAGGAGGCGGTAACGCGAAACCAGACGAAAGAGGATTTCTGTGTACTAAACTATGATAACGATTATACAAAGGCATTCGGCAGTCGGTGTCCAGCGCAGGTGGTATATTTTTCCTCGTCGCAAAGGCTTGACAATGGGCTTTATTATGAGAATGACGAGATTTATCTTGCAGAGGATAAAAAAAGCAAGGCACTGCTGAATGTGAAAACGGATATGAACCTTGTTGGCATTTGCAATATTGAAAATGTTATGGCAGCAATTGGCATCTGTACCAGCGCTGGTGTACCAATAGAATATATTTTATCTACGATTCGGCGTTTTCAAGCGGTGGAGCATAGAATAGAATATGTAGCAACCAAAAAAGGCGTAATGTATTACAATGATTCTAAAGCAACCAATACAGATGCAGCGATACAGGGCATTAAAGCAATGGATCGCCCAACCATCTTAATTGGTGGTGGTTATGATAAAGGCAGCACTTATGATGATTGGATCAATTGTTTTGACAATAAAGTGAAGAAATTTGTGCTGATTGGTCAAACAAAAGAAAAAATAGCCCAATGTGCGGAAAAGCATGGTTTCCCCAAAGCGGATATTTTATTTGCAG
>CBCOYO010000042.1:0-11894 GCA_965114465.1 uncultured Lachnospiraceae bacterium | reverse complement strand
CTGTATTATTGTCCCCTGCGTGCGCAAGTTGGGGAATGTTTCCAAACTATGAGGTAAGGGGAAAACAATTTAAGGACTATATTTATAACTTGGAGGAGTGATATCGTGGCGAGAAGACCGCAAAAGTTCCGATACGGCAGACATAATATGGATTATGTGCTGTTAGTTGTGGTACTGTTTCTTGTATGCTTCGGCTTGCTGATGATATATTCTGCCAGTTCCTATGAAGCGGGCGTGGATATGGAAGATCCGGCATTTTATTTAAGGAAACAGGCTTTAGCTACGGCGCTTGGAATTGTGGCATTATTTTTCGTATCTAAGATACCGTATAAATTTTGGCAGAGATTTGACTTTATTGCGCTTGCAGTATCTATTATATTGATTTTCCTGCTACTGACGCCGTTGGGAGTTACTAGAAACGGTGCGACAAGATGGATTGACCTAAAAATCGGTCTGACATTACAGCCTGCGGAGGTTGCGAAAATCGGTATAATTATTTATTTGGCGAGTATGATACAGCGGATAGAGGAATTAGGCAAAAATATACTGCGGACGCCGAAAGGTTTGGCGATTCTTATGACACCGCCAGTAGTGGTTGCTGGATTAATCTATATTATATCCAGTAATCTAAGTTCGGCAATTATTATTGTTGGAATTGCAGTTGCAATGCTTTTTGTGGCAGTACCAGACTATAAATGGTTTATTATTATCGGTGTTGTGGGGCTTGCGGCAGTAGCAGCGATTGTATTTTATGCTGCAGGGCCGGGAGCGACAGGAGAGGGATCGTTCCGTTTGGGGCGTGTCAGAGCATGGTTAGATCCAGAATCATACAGTACAGATAAAGCGTTTCAAACGTTGCAGGCATTATATGCGATTGGTTCTGGCGGATTGTGGGGGAAAGGGCTTGGGCAGAGTATGCAGAAGCGTAAGTTTCTTCCGGAGGCGCAAAACGATATGATTTTCTCAATTATCTGCGAAGAATTGGGATTATTTGGTGCAGTTACCATTATTTTATTGTTTGTGGTTTTAATTTGGAGCTGTATGATAGTGGCGAATAAGACTACAGATCGTTTTGGTTCGCTATTGGTAGTTGGTGTTATGGCACATTATGCGATACAGGTAATACTAAATATCGCCGTTGTTACGAATACCATTCCCAATACAGGAATTACACTACCATTTATTAGTTATGGAGGAACTTCATCGTTGTTTTTGCTTGCGGAGATTGGAATTGTGCTTAATGTCAGCAAGAAATGCAAATAGCAGGTGGCTTACATTTATAAATAATTGTAAAATGCCAAAGGGTATCTACATATAATAATATAATTCATATTTTTATGTGGTGAGATGCTATGTCCCAAACAACACAAAATACCAGATTGATTCGTATGGAAGGGGGATATCCGCTTGAGGGTACTGTAAGAATACAAGGTTCTAAAAATGCCACGCTTCCGGTAATGGCTGCATGTCTGTTGATTTCGGATAAATGTGTATTGCGCGGCTGTCCGCAGATTACTGATGTAATGTATATGGGCACGTTGATAAAAAGTACAGGTGCGAAAGTAGAGCAGACAATGGGAATCAATGGCATGGATATTGTGATAGAATCCTCAGATATCCAGGAATGTAGGCTGCCAAGCCGTTATGTCAGTGCGATGCGTTCTTCGGTTATTTTAATGGGGGCGCTGCTTGGACGTCTAGGAGAGGTGTATGTGGACTATCCGGGAGGTTGCGTAATTGGAGAACGTCCTATTAATTTGCATTTGTACGGGCTTGAAAAGCTGGGTGCGCAGATATGGACGGAGGGAAATCATATCCATGCATATGCGGATGAACTGATCGGCACTGAAATTCGTTTTCCATTTTCTAGCGTAGGTGCGACGCAGAATACAATTCTTGCTGCTGTAACAGCAAAGGGAACAACGGTGATATGGAATGCCGCCAAAGAACCAGAAGTAACGGCTCTTTGTGCATTTTTAAATCAGGCTGGCGCGGATATTCAGATACCTAAGGATTTTATGGAAAGTGGAAAAATTGTGATTCACGGCGTAGAATTGTGCAGGCTGCATGGTGTTGATTACTGTGTAGTGCCCGATCGGATTGTAGCCGGAACTTATCTGTTTGCTGCACTTGCCACAGGCGGCAATATTACATTAGAAAATATACCCATCAGTCATTTAGACAGTGTCTGCGAGGTAATAACAGGCATGGGAGGCGTATTTTCTTATCACGCAGATAATAACAGTTTGACATTGTACGCGCCGAACCGTAGTGAACTGCGGAATATATCCTATATTGAAACGGATATTTACCCAGGTTTTCCCACGGATTTACAATCGCCTTTACTAGCGGCGGCGTGTGTTGCTAATGGGAAATTAATGATAAAAGAAAAGATATTTTCAAGCCGTTTTAAAATCATAGAGGAATTACAGCGCATGGGTGCTGATATTGCTGTTACATCAGAAGAATGTGCTATTGTAACAGGCGTAAGCACATTGGAGGGCAGAAATGTAATTGCTAAGGAACTTCGGGGCGGCGCAGCGTTGGTGATTGCCGGACTTGCAGCAGAAGGCATTACCACGGTATCGGATATCTGTTACATTAATAGAGGATATCAGGATATCGCCGGAGATTTTGCAAAGCTTGGTGCCAGAATAAGCTATGATTAAGGTTTAAAAAGTTTTTAACTTCGGGTTATTTTAACTTTAAGTTATATTAACTTCAAATGGGAGCAAAGATGAAACGCAATGCAGACATAATGAAACTTCCTAATATTCGATTAAAGGTTGGGATAATTATTTTTCTTGGTATTATCAATGTTCTGCTTTTGGCTTCCTATTTCGTACTGCTGCATTTTGCAGTGCGGAATGTGGTGGTAGAAGGTAACAAGCATTATTCGGCTGCCGAGATACGCTCAATGATTATGACGGGATACTTCGGGGATAACTCCCTGTACTTATCTCTGAAGTATAAAAATAAAGACATTAAGGATGTACCCTTTGTGGAAACGATGGACGTTGCAGTACAATCCAACGATACGATTAAAATTACAGTGTATGAGAAAGCACTTGCTGGATATGTGGAATATCTTGGCAGATTTATGTATTTTGATAATAAAGGTGTCGTTGTAGAAGCGTCGAAAGTAATCACAAAGGGAATACCACAGATTACAGGAATAACGTTTGACCATGTAGTGCTCTATGAAAAGCTACCTGTGGAAAACGAGGAAATTTTCCAGAATATACTAACCATTACAAAACTAATGAATAAGTACAATGTAATTAGCGATAGAATCCAGTTTGATAAAGATTTTAACGTAATGCTGGGATACGGCGGGGTGAAGGTGAATATCGGACAACTGGAACGGCTGGATGAAAAGCTGATGGTACTGCCGGATATTCTTCCCGCATTGGAAGGAAAAAAAGGCGTTTTACATATGGCAAATTATACTGGAGATAGGGAAGATATTATATTTGAGAAATAAAAATAAAAAAATAGGTTGATTAATTGCCAAAAAAATTATATGATAGATTAGATGAAATTTAAAAGGAATTATGAAGGAGGAAGGAAACTTGCTCGAAATTAGATCAAACGAAACAGAAGCAGCGGCAAGGATAATTGTTGTAGGAGTGGGCGGTGCCGGTAATAACGCGGTAAACCGAATGATAGATGAAGCAATTACAGGTGTAGAATTTGTAGGAGTCAATACGGATAAGCAGGCATTACAGTTATGTAAAGCACCGAAATTATTACAGATTGGCGAGAAGCTTACCAAAGGGCTTGGTGCAGGTGCGAAGCCTGAGATTGGCGAGAAAGCAGCAGAAGAAAGCTCCGAAGATATCAAAGAAACAGTGAAAGGTGCGGACATGGTGTTTGTTACCTGCGGTATGGGGGGCGGCACTGGTACAGGGGCTGCGCCGATTGTCGCGGCAATTGCAAAGGAAATGGGAATCTTAACAGTCGGTGTTGTTACGAAACCGTTCCGTTTTGAAGCGCGCACGCGTATGACAAACGCCTTAGCAGGCATTGAGAAGTTAAAGGAACATGTGGATACATTAATTGTGATTCCCAATGATAAACTTCTTGAAATTGTGGACAGGCGTACTACAATGCCAGATGCTCTAAAGAAAGCTGATGAAGTGCTGCAACAGGCAGTACAAGGCATTACAGACCTTATCAATGTACCATCTGTTATTAATCTTGATTTTGCGGATGTACAAACCGTTATGAAGGATAAGGGTATTGCACATATTGGTATCGGTAACGGCACAGGAGAGGAAAAGGCTGCCGATGCTATTAAGATGGCTGTAGAATCTCCACTTCTTGAAACTACTATTAGTGGTGCTACAGATGTAATACTTAATATTTCAGGTGATATCTCAATCTTTGATGCAAATGATGCAGCAAGCTATATCCAGAAACTTGCAGGAGAGGATATTAACGTAATCTTTGGCGCAATGTATAACGAGGATATGACAGACTCTTGTACTGTAACAGTGATTGCAACTGGTATCCAGACAGAAACGCCTGCAATAAATAAGTTTGGCGGCAATTTTTCAATGGTAGGCAAGAACGGACAGCCTATTCCAATTAAAAAACCTGTATTCCCTGCGCCAAACCAACAACCTGTTCAGGGCGTAAACGGCAACACTGCCAATATGCCCAACCTAAACGGGATTAAACCTATCACAGACCTAAAAAGCAGCGTAAAAGAACAATCACTCAAGATACCTGATTTCTTAAAACGCTAAGAATAATTATAAACTTCGATTTCTAAGGCGGCAAGTAGGGAAGATAAATCTTCTATACTCGATTGCTTTGTCGAAAAAAAACAATGATTTTGTCCCATGCTTTGACAAAAAAAGCATGGGGCTTTTTGTATACTTTTTTTGTACGGGAGGTGATGAGAATTTATGAAATCTATATTGATATTTATTTTATAGAGAATGCCATGCTGGACGCAGCAATGCTGACATTAGCATTATTCTTAATGGGAAAGCGGATGATACCGTGGCGAATTGCCTTGGCGGCAACAATTGGCGGAGTCAGTGCAGTGCTTATATTGATATTGGGCATAAAATATGGTATTTTCTATATTTTGGCAGTACTTGCGACAGACTTTATCATGTTTCTTGTGGCAGGCGGTGCTGATATCGGAGAGAAGATGCTAGGTATTGTTTACTTTCATGCTTTGGCTTTTGCATATACAAAGCTGGAGGAATGTGCGGCAATGCTTGGAATATGGAAAGGGAATCGGGTAATTACGCTTGCTGTATTGATAGCAATAATTATGCTGATAGCCCATTATCAAAGCCGCAGAAGGGCACAGAGGATTTATATGGTGACAATTACGGAGAACGGCGAACATATAGAACTGAAAGCACTGTTTGATACTGGTAATTCCCTGACAGAACCAATTAGTCAGAAACCGGTTTCAATTATTGAAGAAAACGAAACCATAAAATTATGGCTTGCTGCCCAGCCAGAGAGATACAGAGTTATCCCCTTTCGCAGTATTGGAAAAGAGCATGGGATATTAGAGGGAACAATGGTTGACGAGTTGATTATCTGGAAAAAAGATCGTCAAATTGTTCAAAAAGATGTGATTATCGCATTGTACAAAGGGAATCTGTCAAAAGACGGCTCCTATCAAATGATTTTAAATCAAGGATTACTGTAAGGAACTGTTAAAAAATAATTGTTTCACAGTTCCTAAGTATAGATTACAAACAATATACAGACAGGTCAGACGTGTAAAAAGTAAAAACAGTGCAGATTTGTTACGAAATTGTAACAAATTTTGTTGGGAGGCAGAGCGCGCTGTTTTGGGAATTTGGAAAGGAGCTAGAGTGTTTCATGATATTAAATTTATATTTACCCGGAAAGATACGCTTGTCTTTCGGGAAAAGGGACTGTTGGAACAGCGGGAAAAATGCCGGCGGCAAACAGGAAATTCACTATATCGGAGGTTCGGAAATATTACCGCCGCCGCTTGATGCAGAGGAGGAAAACGAAGCGATTAACGGATTGGAAACAGAACACGCAAACGAGGCGCGGGCAACGCTGATTGAGCATAATTTGCGGCTTGTCGTATATATCGCAAAAAAGTTTGACAACACAGGAATTGGTGTGGAGGACTTAATTTCGATTGGGACAATCGGACTGATTAAGTCAATCAATACGTTTAACCGCGATAAAAATATTAAACTCGCCACATATGCATCTAGGTGTATAGAGAATGAAATCCTAATGTATCTAAGACGAAACAATAAGACAAAACTGGAGGTATCCATTGACGAACCGCTTAACGTTGACTGGGATGGTAATGAATTGCTTTTGTCGGATATCCTTGGGACAGATGAAGATGTAATATACCGCGATTTGGAAAATGAAGTGGAACGTAATTTATTAAAAAAAGCGATTTCACGACTTGGCGAGCGGGAGCGCACAATTATTATGCTTCGGTTCGGACTCGGAGGAAATGATGACAAGGAGATGACACAAAAAGAAGTTGCCGATTTTCTCGGTATTTCACAGTCCTACATATCGCGCTTGGAAAAAAAGATTATGAAGCGCCTAAAGAAAGAAATGGTAAGCTAAACTTGCGATACGCCTGTACGAATAGCTTCCAATACATTACATATGCCGCGGCAATATGGAAAGCCCGCAAATGGCAGCATAGAAACGGTGGTTTCCAATTGCATCGGCATAAATGTATAGGAGGGATAGTATTATGGCACAGGGCAAAGTGGAAATATGCGGAGTAAATACAGCAAAGCTTCCGGTACTGAAAAATGAAGAAAAGCAGGAGCTTTTTGCAAGAATAGAGCAGGGTGATCAGGAGGCACGTGAAGCCTATATTAAAGGAAATTTGAGATTGGTTCTCAGCGTGATAAAACGTTTCTCCCAATCCAATGAAAATGTGGATGATTTATTTCAGATAGGCTGTATCGGGCTTATCAAAGCGATAGACAATTTTGATTCTAGTCTGGACGTCAAATTTAGTACGTATGCAGTTCCGATGATAATCGGCGAAATACGCCGTTTTCTCAGAGATTCCAGCAATCCTATACGTGTAAGCAGGTCACTGAAAGATACGGCTTACAAGGCAATTTACGCCAAAGAAAATTTAACAAAGAAAAATCTGCGAGAGCCGACGATTATGGAAATTTCACAGGAAATAGGAATTCCTAAAGAGGATATTGTGTACGCTTTAGATGCAATACAAAATCCAATGAGCCTTTATGAACCAGTGTATACAGAAGGCGGCGATACGCTTTATGTGATGGATCAAATCAGCGATAAAAAGTGCAAGGAGGAGAATTGGGTAGAAAATATTTCCTTAAGTGAAGCAATGAAACGTCTTGATGAGCGGGAAAATGAAATTATTACGCTGCGGTTTTTTGAGGGAAAGACACAGATGGAAGTAGCGGAATATATTGGAATTTCACAGGCACAAGTGTCGAGACTGGAAAAAAATGCACTTCATACAATGAAAAAGTATTTAACGTTCTAAAATATAAGAGATTTCATAAAAAATATAAAATGTTCAAAAAAAAAATCAATTTTTATAAGTGACAGATAATATAAACTATTGACTTAAATCGAGAAACAATTTACAATAGTAATAAAGTAGTTAATAGTTTTTTGTGTGAAAGGATGTTACTTATATGGATAAGCAAAAAAATCAGACAAATTATTCAAACCGTCGTTTTAGCATCAGGCTTCTTGTGTTGTCAATAACATCATTGCCAATGATTGTTGCATGTATTGTTATTGTTGTATTTACTGCATTGACGATGCGGCAGGGTCTGGAATCTCAAGTATCTCAGACTTTGAAAGGTGTAGCATCAGGTGCTATGGCGGCACTCAACTGTGTTTCATCAGATGATTTAGTGATGAAAGATGGGGAATTGTACAAAGGACTTGTTAATATTTCACAGAATACGGAATTAATTGACCAATATGCAGATGAGAATGATGTCGAGATTACGATTTTCTACGGGGATAAAAGAGCTGTGACAACGATAACAAACGCAGCAGGAGAACGTGTTGTCGGCAATACTGCACGGCCGGAAGTTATCGATATTGTACTTGGTCAAGGAAAAGATTATTCATCAAGGTCGCTAAATGTAAACGGCGAGAATTACTATGGATATTATATTCCTATCAAAGATAAGACGAACAATGTGATTGGTATTATGTGTGCTGGCAAAGAGCAGCATACGGTGGCACGGTTTATTAACACACGTGTTACATTTACTACAGTTATAGCAATTGTGATTACCTTGATTTGTATTATTATTGCAATTATGGTAGTGGAGCGTTCGATTCTTCGTCCATTATATATGTTTTCTGATGTGGCGAAAAAAATGTCACAAGGGGACATTGATCAGACGATTAACTATACTACAAATAATGAATTTGGTGATTTGGCAGAAGACTTTTCTGCAATGATAAACAATATTGGCGAACAGGCAGGCATTGCAGAAATGGTTGCAGACGGCGATTTAACAGCGACATATAAGCCGGCAAATGAAAGCGATGTTATGGGTAAAGCACTAAAGAAAATGCTTCGTGAGAACAATAAGAATCTTTCTGTAATTCGCGATGCAGCATCAAGAATGGCAACAGGTGTTAATGAAGTGGCAAGTGCAAGTAATGCTTTGGCACAAGGTGCTACAGAGCAGGCAAGTGCAATTGAACAGATTACCGCTTCTATTGAGGAGATTGCAACAGGTGCGAAAGTTAATGCAGATGATGCAAATGCAGTAAATGAATTAGTACAAAATACAAAGAATGGTGCAATCCGCGGTAATGAACAGATGAAACATATGGTTAATGCCATGAATGACATTAACGAATCTTCTGAAAATATTTCTAAGATTATGAAAACGATTGATGATATCGCTTTCAATACCAATATCCTTGCGTTAAATGCTTCTGTAGAAGCAGCAAGGGCTGGTGTACATGGCAAAGGTTTTGCAGTAGTAGCGGATGAAGTACGGAATCTTGCAACAAAATCGGCAGAGGCAGCAAAGGCTTCTGAGGAAATGATTGAAGATTCTATTAAGAAGGTTGAAATTGGTTCAAAACTTGTAATTGAAACGGCTACAGCATTAGAGGAAATTTTGGAATCTGTAGAGAGCATTGCAACAAAGGTTGGAAGTATTGCGGACGCTTCTGCAAATCAGGCAAATTCTGTTAGTCAGGTAAATGCTGGTATTACACAGATTGCGGATGTTGTGCAGACAAATTCGGCAACTTCTGAGCAGTGTGCGGCAGCCAGTGCAGAACTTTCTAGTCTGGCTGGGCAGTTGGAACATGCAGTTGGAAGATACAAGCTTGTGTCAAGCAAATCTAGGACGAGCGGATTTGATGATAATTTTGACAGCACAAGCGATGACAGCTATGTAGATAACGAAAGCATTATCTCATTGGATTCCGATTTCGGTAAGTACTAAAAATTTAACGTAAAACAAAATGCTACCCCGGTAAACTTTATGCCGGGGTAGATTCGATATAGGGGCGTAAATTGAAACTATATGCAGCAAAAACATATAATATAGAAGAAGTATTCGGAAGCAGGAAGTTAGAAATAATAGAAATGCTTGATAAAGAACGGCAGAAACGTGTCACTGCAATAAGGCACGAACAGGAAGCTGCCAGAAGTATTTTTGCAGGGCTTTTGCTGCGGTATGCGTATTTGTGTGCGGGGTATTGTGAGGAAGCATGGCAGCAGGAGGAAATCCGGCATGGCAGATATGGGAAGCCCTATATGATTCAGAAGACAATGTTTCACTATTCACTATCACATTCAGGCAAATGGGTTCTATGCGCTGTGGACGAGAATCCAATCGGTGCAGATATTCAAGAACTGCGACCATGGAAACTATCAACGGCAGAGCGTTTTTATGCAAAATCAGAATATGAATGGCTTGCCAGTTTTGGGGCAGACTGTGATAGAGAACAGACGAAACTTTTTTATAAAATGTGGACGGCTAAGGAAAGCGGTGTGAAGCTTACTGGCCGTGGAATTGGCGCAGGCATAGACCAATATAGAGTGAATCAGGATTTTACGAAAATCAACGTTGTGGACTCCAAGGAGCTTCCTATTAAAATCTATGAATCAATATCCGGCTATATGGTCTGCGTATGCAGTGAAGGAGAGAATTTTCCGGACAGCCTGATAATCGTCAGCTTAGAAAAATTGGTAGAAAGCAGGAAAACGGAGGGATAATATGCTAAAGGAAATCGGCAAAAACACGGTAAAAAAAGGTGAGGTAATCTTTACGCGCGGTGATGCGCTTAAACAGATTGGAATTGTACTTTCAGGGAAAGTATTAATTCAGGGAGATTATATTCGGATGGTTCGACCGCAGGCATCTTATATTGCTTTAAATGAAGTGGGAGAAGAATGCTACTTTGCAACATATACAGCATTGGAAGATTCTGTGATATATGCGCTGCCTGTAACAGGCGAGGATACAATCCGAAATATTATTTCTAAAAATACGGACTATCGTGCGATTATGATTTCTTCCCAGTATAAGTATGCAGTGGAACTTTCAAGGCTAAAGTGCAGCTTGACGGAGCGCGCGAAACGACTCTATGATTTTGCAGTAAGAAGTTATGCAGAATATAAGACGTTTTGTAAAACATTAGCGATTCCTATCACTGAGGTTGCGGAATTAGAAGATTTACAGGCATATCATGGAGCACCAGAAATCGGCGAAGAAAAACTGGCGTATTATGAAGAAGGGGCGAAAATTCCGCTTGCCGCACACAAACAATATTATTCCTATAGTGAGGCAATGGTGATTTACCAGGTAAATGAAATTATGGGGTTAGTGGCTGCTATCCGCGAGGACTGTGCAGGAATGACAGAATATATTCGTGCAGTATTAAATGTGATTGCGCTGCGTCCAAGACAGAATTTATATGAGTATTTGTGTGCAAAAGCGTCAGAATTGAAAAAGCAGGGAAATCTGCCTGTTGAGATGCAGGTGCTTCTGGCGAGTATAGTTGAGGGACTGCGTTTTCAGTATGGAGAATTGCAAAATCAATTACCAGATATGAAAGATTTGGATATCAGTACGCTTGAGAGTAAAATGGTGAATCTTCATACAGTAGAGTTGACAGAGAAAGTGCAGAAAACCAAAGAAGAGCGTGAGGAGGAAATTCGCCATGATGTTGCTTCTCTGAAAAATTCTATGGATCAAATTGTTAAGTATGCGTCCATAAGCGATGAAGATGAATTTGCACTTAAACGCAATGTAGATTATTTAGTAAAAGCACCAGATAGATTGTCAATAGAAGATGATGTGAAGAAAGCAAAGAAAGCAATTACGCCGATTGTGTTTAAGTTATATCTTTCCTGTTATTATCGAATTAAGGAGGGATTGATTGCGCCGCCCAAAGCTGTAGAATTGTTTATAAACTATGGGATGCTGGATGAACGCCTGTTAGATCAGGAACATTTGGAATTTTTATGTAGTATAGAGCCAGAAAAAAATGAAGGGCCATGTACCGTTGTGACAATGATGGAATGGCTGGATATGATACATGACGGCAGACGAGAACCATCCAAAAATGAGTTTGATGAAGACTATGGCGAGAATCTCCGCACTTTGAAAAAGCAGGGTGACATTGATGAAAAAACGTATAAAGCGCTGCTTAATGATATGAATAAGCGTGTGGAATACGAAGTTATGAATATGCAGATGAGCAATTCGCGTTCTCTTTATGGACAGCCGACGGCCTATATGCCGATTTTATATAAAGAAGCGATTTTTGGTTATTTAGATCAAATTCTTGTAACAAAGAAGAAAATTAATGACAGCGTGCGCAAGCTAATGAAAATTGACTATTCAGTATTTTACAGAGAAGTGATT
>CBCOYO010000041.1:0-24136 GCA_965114465.1 uncultured Lachnospiraceae bacterium | reverse complement strand
ACGGTGAGTTTAAAGAGTTTTTCCCTGAAAATGCGGTAGAATATTTTGTATCGTATTACGATTATTATCAGCCGGAAGCGTATATTCCGTCATCGGATACGTATATCGCAAAAGATTCGGCAGTCAATGAGGAAATTGATAAACTGCGTCTGTCGGCAACGGCTTCGCTGACCGAGCGGAAAGATGTTGTTGTCGTTGCCAGCGTGTCTTGTATTTATGGATTGGGAAGTCCTGATGAATATCAAGGGATGATGCTTTCCCTAAGACCAGGTATGACAAAAGATCGTGACGAAGTGATTCATGCATTGATAGAGATGCAATACGATAGAAACGATATGGATTTGCAGCGAAGCTGTTTTCGCGTTCGTGGTGATGTGGTAGAGATTAATCCAGCACAAGGTGGGGATTCCTTGGTACGTGTGGAGTTTTTTGGGGATGAGATAGACCGTATTGCAGAGATTGATCCGCTGACAGGAAAAGTGAATGCGTTGTTGGAGCATATTACAATTTTTCCGGCATCGCATTATGTTGTAGCACCTGAAAAGATAGCGCAGGCTTGTACGAAAATAGAGGAGGAAATGAAAGAACGTGTACGTTATTTTAAAAGTGAAGATAAACTTTTAGAAGCGCAACGAATAGCAGAACGTACTAATTTTGATGTAGAGATGCTTCGAGAAACAGGATTTTGTTCAGGAATTGAGAATTATTCACGGCACTTAAATGGGACAAAAGAGGGCGAGCCGCCATATTGTCTTTTGGACTTTTTTCAAGAAGACTTCCTTATTATAATAGATGAATCGCATATGACAATACCACAGATACGGGGAATGTACGCAGGTGACCGTTCTCGTAAAAATACATTGGTGGATTATGGATTTCGTCTACCATCAGCGTTAGATAACCGCCCACTTCGCTTTGAGGAATTTGAGCAGAAAATCGATCAGATGTTGTTTGTTTCCGCAACACCGAGTGTATATGAGGAAGCACATGAATTAATGCGCGTGGAACAGATTATCCGTCCGACGGGCTTGTTAGACCCTGTGATTGAGATACATCCTGTTGCGGGGCAGATTGATGATTTGATTTCCAGAATTAATTTGGAAACAGAGAAGCATAATAAAGTATTAGTGACCACTTTAACAAAGCGCATGGCGGAAGATTTAACGAAATATATGAGTGAAGTGGGGATTCGGGTAAAATATCTTCATTCGGATATTGATACATTAGAACGGGCAGAAATTATCCGTGATATGCGTTTAGATGTATTTGATGTGCTTGTTGGGATTAATCTTTTGCGTGAAGGTCTTGATATACCAGAGATTTCTTTGGTAGCAGTACTTGATGCAGATAAAGAGGGATTTCTGCGTTCTGCAACTTCTCTAATTCAGACAGTAGGCCGTGCAGCAAGAAATGCAGAGGGACATGTTGTGATGTATGCGGATACCATTACAGATTCTATGCAGATAACATTGGACGAAACGGCAAGGCGTAGAGCAATACAGCAGCAGTATAATGAGGAACATGGAATTACACCACAGACAATAAAAAAGGCAGTGCGTGATCTTATCAGTATTTCCAAGGCAGTGGCGAAAGAAGAACAAGTATTTGCTAAAGATCCAGAATCAATGGATGAAAAAGAGTTAAAGAAGTTGATTGCGACTATTGAGAAAAATATGCGCAAGGCGGCAGCAGATTTGAATTTTGAGATGGCGATGGAACTTCGCGATAAAATGGCAGAGTTGAAAAGGATATTAAACGAATTATAGGAATGATAGCGCAACGCAGAAATGGGGATAAAAATGGACGAGAAACAATTAAAAATGCTTCCAAAAGGAGAGGTTATTAAAATTCGTGGTGCGAATGAGCATAATCTAAAAAACATTAGTCTGGATATTCCAAGAAATCGTTTTGTGGTGTTAACAGGATTGTCGGGTTCTGGTAAATCATCGCTTGCTTTTGATACAATTTATGCAGAAGGGCAGCGCAGATATATGGAGTCACTTTCTTCCTATGCTAGACAGTTTTTGGGGCAGATGGAAAAGCCGAATGTGGAAAGTATTGAGGGGCTTTCGCCTGCAATTTCAATCGATCAGAAATCGACAAATAGAAATCCACGTTCTACGGTTGGAACAGTGACAGAGGTTTATGATTACTTTCGTTTGCTGTATGCTAGGATAGGTATACCACACTGTCCCAACTGCGGAAGGGAGATTAAGAAGCAGACTGTCGATCAAATGGTTGACCAGATTTTAGATCAATCCGAGGGAACGAAGATACAGTTGCTTGCGCCAGTAGTGCGCGGGCGCAAAGGAGAACACGTGAAAGTATTGGAACGCGCCAAGAAAGGCGGTTATGTGCGTGTTCGTGTTGATGGCAGCCTTTATGAATTAACAGAAGAAATTAAGCTGGATAAGAATATTAAGCATAATATTGAAATTGTGGTCGATCGTCTGGTAGTAAAGGAAGGGATTGCAAGGCGTCTTGCAGATTCTATTGAGAATGTTCTTGCTTTGTCGGAGGGACTGTTAATTGTGGATATTGTAGGGGGAGAGCAGATGAACTTTTCGCAGAGTTTTGCGTGTCCTGACTGCAATATAAGTATTGATGAAGTCGAACCCCGCAGCTTTTCATTTAATAATCCGTTTGGTGCCTGTCCGGAGTGTGTAGGATTGGGGTATAAAATGGAGTTTGACATTGACTTAATGATTCCTGATAGAAGTTTAAGCATTAATCAAGGTGCAATAACCGTAATGGGCTGGCAGTCATGCGCAGATAAAAATAGTTTTACTAATGCAATTTTGCAGGCACTGTGCAGGGAATATAATTTTTCGTTGGATACGCCAATTGAAGAACTTTCTCCGGAAGTGCAAGAGGTTTTGGTGTATGGTACGAATGGAAAAGAACTTACAGTACATTATAAAGGACAGCGTGGTGAAGGCACTTATGCAGTTGCGTTCGAAGGCTTGGTAAAAAATGTGGAGCGGCGATACCGAGAAACGGCATCCGAGGCATCGAAGCAGGAATATGAAACATTTATGCGAATTACACCTTGTAAAGAATGTGGCGGCAAAAGGTTAAAGAAAAGTTCACTTGCAGTTACGGTATGTGATAAAAATATTTATGAAATAACGTCTATGTCTATTGGAAATTTGTATCGTTTTCTGGATACAATGGAGCTGACTAAGCAACAGCAGTTAATTGGAAAAAGAATATTGAAGGAAATCAAGGCAAGGGTCGGCTTTTTGGCAAATGTAGGATTGGAATATTTAAGTCTGGCAAGAGGAACGGCATCACTTTCCGGCGGGGAAGCACAGCGCATCCGCCTTGCTACGCAAATTGGTTCTGGTTTGGTTGGTGTATGTTATATTTTGGATGAACCTAGTATTGGACTGCACCAGCGTGATAACGATAAACTGCTGAATGCGCTGAAGAATTTAAAAGATTTAGGGAATACGCTGCTTGTTGTAGAGCATGATGAGGATACCATGCTTGCGGCGGATCATATTATTGATATTGGCCCAGGTGCGGGTGATCATGGTGGTGAGGTGATTGCACAAGGAACGGCGCAGGAGATTATGCAGATTCCGGATTCTATTACAGGGCAGTACCTTAGTGGGAAAATTCAAATTCCCATTCCAGAAATAAGACGTAAACCGACTGGATGGCTGACAGTAAAGGGCGCTGAGGAAAACAATCTAAAAAAGATTGATGTAAAATTTCCGCTGGGTGTGTTTACTTGTGTAACAGGTGTATCCGGTTCTGGAAAATCCTCGCTTGTCAACGAGATTTTATATAAATATCTTGCAAAAAAGTTGAACCGTGCGCGGACAATTCCCGGCAAGCATAAGAAAATTGACGGTGTGGAACAGCTTGATAAGGTGATTAATATTGATCAGTCGCCAATAGGAAGAACGCCGCGATCCAATCCGGCAACTTACACGGGTGTATTCGATCAAATCAGGGACTTGTTTGCTTCTACGGTTGATGCAAAGGCAAAGGGGTATTCAAAGGGACGTTTTAGTTTTAATGTGAAAGGTGGACGATGCGAAGCTTGCGGCGGCGATGGCATTATTAAAATTGAAATGCATTTTCTGCCGGATGTTTATGTTCCCTGCGAAGTCTGCCAAGGAAAACGTTATAATCGAGAAACCTTGGATGTAAAATACAAAGGTAAGAGCATTTTTGATGTCCTTGATATGACAGTGGAGGAAGCTTTGCCATTTTTTGAGGCAGTTCCTTCTATTAAAAGAAAAATAGAAACATTAAATGATGTAGGGCTTTCTTATATTAAACTGGGGCAGCCTTCTACAACACTGTCTGGCGGTGAAGCGCAGCGAATTAAGCTTGCCACAGAATTAAGCCGCAGAAGCACAGGAAAAACCATTTATATTTTGGACGAGCCGACCACTGGTCTGCATTTTGCAGATGTGCATAAACTTGTGGAGATATTGCAGCGGCTTGCAGAGGGCGGCAATACTGTGATTGTAATAGAACACAATCTTGATGTGATTAAAACGGCGGACTATATTATTGATATTGGGCCTGAGGGCGGTGACGGCGGTGGTACTGTAATCGCGGAAGGCACTCCTGAAAAAATAGCTGCCTGTGAAAATTCTTACACAGGAATTTATATTCAGAAAATGTTGGATAAAGCGAAAGAAATTGCGGGGCGTGCATAAAGTCCGCCTTGCAATTTTTTAAATTTTCAGAATTTTCAGCAAATTTTCTATTTACAAAACATAAGTTAGATAATATAATAAATTTACATAATATTTTACCAATAAAGCTAAAGTATTGTGTTACAGATACCGATATAACTATCATAAACCAGTATATATCTTTAATTTAGCCGTGAAAAGGCGGTATTTAATGGCGATAATGGGCATTTTTTAAAATTTCTATATTTTTTATTGTAAAAAAAGTATGAAACCCCTTTGAAAAATGGAAGAATTAGGTTATAATGGCTTAGTATCTTTTACAGTGGGTAAATTTATCGGTAATGGGTAAACTACTTATTGATGTTGATATTAGGCTTAGGCTAAAGATAAATGACCTGATTTTACCATTTTAATTCATAGAAAGGGGCGCAGAGCCATGCAATACACAGATATTGGAATTGACCTTGGAACCGCAAGCATACTTGTTTACATTAGAGGAAAAGGTGTAGTGCTGAAGGAGCCTTCAGTCGTTGCTTTTGATAGAGATACAGATAAAATTAAAGCCATTGGGGAAGACGCGCGGCTTATGCTGGGAAGAACGCCTGGAAATATTGTAGCGGTAAGACCGCTTCGGCAAGGTGTAATCTCTGATTATAAAGTGACAGAGCAGATGATGAAGCACTTTATACAGAAGGCGCTTGGAAAGAAAACATTCCGCAAACCTAGAATTGCTGTTTGTGTGCCAAGCGGCGTGACAGAGGTTGAGAAGAAAGCCGTTGAGGACGCAACGTATCAGGCAGGGGCAAGAGATGTTTCTATTATAGAAGAACCAATTGCCGCAGCCATAGGAGCAGGAATTGATATATCGAAGCCATGTGGAAATATGATTGTAGATATTGGGGGCGGAACTTCTGATATTGCGGTAATTTCGCTTGGCGGTACTGTAGTAAGTGCATCGATCAAGATTGCGGGTGATGATTTCGATGAGGCCATTGTCCGCTATATGAGAAAGAAGCACAATCTCCTGATTGGGGAGAGGACAGCAGAAGACATCAAAATAAAGATTGGGTCAGCATTTAAGCGAGCAGAAGTTGATTATATGGATGTTAGGGGACGGAATCTTGTTACAGGACTTCCCAAAACCATCCGCGTTTCTTCTGAGGAAACAGAGGAAGCACTGCGGGAAACCACTTCGCAGATAATTGATACAATTCACAGTGTTCTTGAGAAGACACCGCCAGAACTTGCGGCAGACATTGCAGACAGAGGCATTGTACTGACAGGCGGCGGCAGCCTGCTTCGTGGGTTAGAAGACTTAGTGGAGTCAAGAACCGGAATTAATACAATGACAGCGGAGGATCCGATGACGGCAGTTGCCATTGGAACAGGAAAATATGTAGAGTTTCTAGCAGGATATCGGGAAGATATCTATATAAAAGGATAACTGCTTCTAAGACCCAGTATTGGATTAGGAGGAATATATGCTTAGAGGTCTGTACACAGCCTACACAGGTATGCTCAATGAGCAGTATAGAATGGATATTATGTCAAACAATTTAGCAAACGTAGATACAACAGGGTTTAAGAAGGAAGGCTCTACTAGTCAGGCGTATGCAGAAGTTATGGCAGTGAAAATCAAGGATGTATCAGAAAATCCCAATACACCGAAACGGTTGGGGAATATGAGTCTTGGTGTAAAAATTGGAGAAACATTTACTGATTTTACGCAGGGCTCATTGAGGGATACAGGGAATACCTATGATTTGGCAATAGGAGGCAATGGATTCTTCAATATTGAGTTTACGAACAAGGCAGGAGAAACCTCTACAAAATATACAAGGGACGGCGGCTTTACTCTGACTAAAGAAGGCTATCTTGTAACAAAGGATGGCGATTACGTTCTTGGGCAGAACGGAAGGATTCAGTTGTCCACAACAGCAGGGAGCACGGTAGTCGATGAAAATGGAAATATTTATCAGGATGACAGGCTTGCTGCAAGACTGAAAATTACGGAGTTTGAAAATACCGATTATCTGACACATTATGGGGAAACGATGTGGGATGCCAAAGAAGGAGCGGTATCTAAAGACGCTGTAGACCCTACAGTGTATCAAGGATATTTGGAAATGTCAAATGTTTCTGTTGTCAAGGAAATGGTTAATATGATTACGATTTCAAGACAGTATGAGGCTAACCAGAAGATGATAACAACCTATGACGAGTCCTTAGAGAAGTCAATGGCTTTGAGCAGATTAAGATAAGATGGCGGTAAGATAATATAAGAAAAGTACAGAAGAATTATTAGTATAAGGGGAGCGTTTTGCATATAAGGAGGAGTTATCGCTATGGTAAGATCACTTTGGACAGGTGCGACAGGAATGATCGCGCAGCAATTAAATTTGGATAATATTGCCCATAATCTTTCAAATGTTAATACAACAGGATATAAGACAGAGGTTATGGAGTTTAAGTCACTTTTATATCAGACAATTCAAACAAAGAGTACAACGGCGAATGTAGAGCAGAAGCCAATCGGCGCAGAAGTGGGTCTTGGTGTGCGCAATTCTGCAATTACATCTATTTTCAAGCAAGGCAGTTTGTTGGAAACGCCGGGCGTTGCAAATTTTGCAATTGATGGAAACGGATTTTTCGGAATACAGGGAACGGACGGAAATACATATTATACCAGAAATGGTAATCTTGTTTTTGCAATCGGATCAGAAGGTATTACATTGACAACAACAGATGGACTTCCTGTGTTAAGCAGTGAAGGAGAGAATATTGTATTGGATGATGATATGATTGTTAGTAAGGTAACAGTTGGTGAGGGTGGTGTTTTGTACTATCCAGATGACAACAATATTCCGCAGAGTTTGGGTGTTGCAATTGGTTTATGGCAGTTTAACAATCCAGCGGGTTTGACGAAAGCTGGTGACAGCCTTTATGCAGAAACAGAAGCAAGCGGCGAGGCAATGAATGAGTCTGAGGAGGAAGAACTGACAAAGAGTGAATTAATTCAAGGATATTTGGAAGGCTCAAATGTTCAGGTCGCTGACGAAATGGTAAATATGATTGTTGCACAGCGGGCTTATGAAATGAACTCCAAAGTAATTACAACTTCTGATGAAATGTTGCAGCAGGCAAATCAGTTGAAGCGTTAGTAAATAAAATATTATTTGTGTGTGCAAGCGCAGGAAGTACATCGTTTGCGTAAATGCGGCAGTTTATACAAGGAGGTTTATTGTTTATTATGGAAATGGGAGGAGTAGGCTCTGCGTATGCAGGGTTTATGGCAAGTCAGGCGTCGGACAATCGGGTATCCACATTGCAGAATAAATTGGAAAGTGGGTATCAGAATGCGACGGAGAACGAGTTAAAACAAGCATGTAAAGAATTTGAAGCATATTTTGTAGAACAGATGTTTAAATCTATGATGGAAACAACCAAATTATTTTCAGATAATGATGAAAATTCGTATGGTTCTAAAATGGTGGACTGTTTTAAGGATTCTGCAGTACAGCAGTTAGCAAGTCAGGCAACAGAAGGAAATGGTATTGGATTGGCAAATATCTTATATGAACAGATGAAAAGGCAGTATGGAGTCCAAAGCGCGGATTCAAAAGGTTTGGATTCGAAAAAGGTGGATTCAGAATAGCTATGGCAAACAATGCAGCCGGCCCATTATTTACAGGGTCGGCTGTATTGTGTAGTGGTAAAGCGGACAGGGGGCTGGATCGTTGGAAGTGCTAAAGGGCTTTGTGGAGCATATAATATTTAAAAATCCGGATAATGGATATGGTGTTATTACATTAACCGCAGGCGGGGCAGAACTTACCTGTACAGGGATTTTTCTGCAATTGGATGAGGGGGAATGTATTGAAGCAGAAGGAACTTTTGTGGAACATGCAGTATATGGGAAGCAGTTTAAGGTGGAGCGATTTCACATCGTGCCGCCAGAGGATGCTGTGGCAGTAGAACGCTATTTGGGGTCGGGTGCGATTAAAGGCGTGGGCGCTGCACTTGCTGCGCGCATTGTGCGGCGTTTTGGCGATGAAACCTTTCGGGTAATCGAAGAGGAACCGCACCGGCTTGCGGAAGTCAAAGGGATTAGTGCGAAAAAAGCAAGGGAAATTGCGGAACAGGTGGAGGAAAAAAAAGATATTCGGGAAGCAATGATTTTTCTTCAACAGTATGGCATTTCCAATACACTTTCGTTGAAAATATATAAACAGTATGGAATGGGACTGTATAATATCATGAAAGAAAATCCTTATAAGCTTGCGGAGGATGTTACAGGAATCGGGTTTCGTATTGCGGATGATATTGCTTCTAAGATTGGGATTCACACGGATTCGGATTTTCGTATCCGCAGTGGTATTTTGTATACATTGAATCAGTCTGGTTCTGAGGGGCATGTCTATCTGCCAGAAGCATTGCTTTTAGAGAAGGCCACAGAAATGCTGGAATTATCACAACAGCAGATAGCACCGCAGATACCAAACCTTGCAATTGACAAAAAAATAGTAATAAAGGAAACAGAATCGGGGGAAAAATGTATCTATAGTATGACAGCATACTATGCAGAGTTAAACTGTGCCAGAATGCTGTTTGAACTGCAAAGGGCGTTCGGGGAAGCAGATGCGTTGACAGATGAGCAACGCGGAAAATTAGAACAGAAGATAAGAAAACTTGAGGACGCTAATCAGATGGAATTGGATACGCTCCAGCGCAAAGCAGTGCTTGAGGCAATAGAAAATGGTATTTTTATTTTATCAGGCGGGCCAGGTACTGGAAAGACTACGACAATTAATATGATTATCCGTTATTTTGAGGAGGAGGGGCTGGATATTTTTCTGGCAGCACCAACAGGAAGGGCAGCAAAGCGCATGACAGAGGCGACAGGCTTTGAAGCAAAAACCATTCACCGCCTTCTGGAATTAAATGGTGCTGTATCTGACGACGAAAAATCCGCTTCTGGTGTGCATTTTGAAAGGAATGAGTTGAATCCTTTAGAAACAGATGTTATTATAATTGATGAGATGTCAATGGTCGATATCTATTTGTTTCAATCACTGTTAAAGGCAGTTGCGCCCGGAACAAGGCTGATTATGGTAGGAGATAGAAACCAGCTTCCATCGGTAGGGCCAGGGCAGGTGTTAAAAGATTTAATGGAAAGCAAAGTATTTGCTTGCGTGGTGCTATCAAAAATATTTCGTCAGGCAGGAGAGAGCGATATTGTTGTAAATGCACATCGCATTAATGAAGGAAAAGAAATTGCATTGGATAATAAAAGTCGTGACTTTTTCTTTTTGGAACGCGATAATATTAATGTTATTTATAAGCATATGATTCTCCTAATTACGCAAAAACTGCCAAAGTATGTAAATGCTGGAATATTTGACATACAAGTGCTTACACCTATGCGTAAAGGCGGTCTGGGCGTGGAAACGCTGAATAAGATATTGCAGCAGTATCTTAATCCGCCGGCAGAAGAAAAAATTGAAATACCGCATGGCGATGGATTTTTTCGGATGGGTGACAAGGTAATGCAGATTAAGAATAATTATCAACTGGAATGGGAAATAGTCAGCAAATATGGCATTGCAATTGATGGCGGTCAAGGAGTGTTTAATGGGGATGTGGGTATAATAAAGGATATCAATGAAACTGCGAAAACAGTGGTAGTAGAATATGATGATTTGCGCAGAGTAACATATCCTGTAACAGGATTGGATGAAATCGAACTTGCGTATGCAATAACAATTCATAAATCACAAGGAAGCGAATATCCGGCAGTGATTATGCCGCTTTTAACAGGCCCTAGAATGCTGTTAAATCGAAACCTTTTATATACAGGTGTTACTAGAGCGAAGAACTGTGTTACAATTCTTGGCAGCCGTAATACCGTGATGCAGATGATAGCAAACGAAAACGAGCAAAGGAGATATACAGGATTAAAGGACAGAATTTTCGAAATTATGGAGAACAAATAAAAAACCTCTTTTTCCCAAGACGCTGCCCTGTCTGCGATGGTATTGTTCCAGTCGGAGAAGGAAAAGCTTGTTTGGACTGCCAAAAAAAGATACAATATATCAGAGAACCGCGCTGCCGCAAGTGCGGGAAACAGCTTAGGGAGGAAGCGGAGATATTTTGTTTGGACTGCATAAATAAAAAACATATATTCGAGTGTGGATATGCGCTGTATGATTATCAAAGCATAAGAAAAAGTATTTATCGTTTTAAATATAGTGGACGCTGTGAGTATGCGGAGTTTTATGCGGAGGATATTTACCGGCACCTTGGAGAAGAAATGAAACATATGCAGGCACAGGCAATTGTTCCAATACCACTCCATTCTGCTAAGAAAAGAGCGCGTGGATATAACCAGGCAGAGCTGATTGCCAAGGAATTATCACGGCTTACAAGGATTCCAATGGTTACCGATTTGGTGCTGCGTGTTCGGAACACACTGCCGCAAAAAGAACTTACACCACAACTTAGGCAAAATAATTTGAAAAGGGCTTTCAATATTAACGCAGATGTTGTAAAATTAAATAAAATAATCCTTATAGACGATATATTTACAACGGGCAGTACATTGGATGCCGTTGCCGTAGAGTTGCAGCGCCACGGCGTGAAAACGGTTTATGCGATTACTCTCTGTATCGGAGAGGGAATGTAATGGAGGGAAAATCAATGAACGTAAGGAATTGCAGAAAGTGCGGAAGGCTTTTTAATCACATTGCGGGGTACCCGATTTGTCCTGCTTGCAAGGATAAGTTAGAGGCTACATTCCAGGTAGTCAAGAAATATATTCGTGATAATCCCCATGCTGATATTAAGGAAGTTTCAGATGCATGCGAGGTAGAACCAGCACAAATTCACCAGTGGATACGTGAAGACCGCTTAGAATTTACCGCAGATTCTCCGGTAAAAATCCCTTGTGAAAAATGTGGTGCCATGATACGGTCAGGTAAGTATTGTGAGAAATGTAAAGGAGAAATGACAAAAAACCTGTCAAGTGTTCTGGATAGACCAAAGCGCAATTCAGAAGCACCTAAGAAGGTGGATTCTACAGGAAATAAAATGCGCTTTTTGGACAGATAGGCAGGTGCTTGCCATATAAGGAAAAAGAGTTATGCTGAATGAAGAAAGAATTAGGCTGATGACGAAAATGGCATCCTATGAGGCAAACGAGGGAAAGAAAAATGTGTCAATAGGCAGTTACTTCCGTGGTGATTACATTGGGTTGCAGGTAATTAAATCCGTTATCAGTGGGACAATCGGTTTTTTTATTATCTTTGCGGTATATCTAGGCTATGACTTGGAAACGTTTATGACAGAGATCTACAAGATGGATTTGTTTTTGTTTGGCAAAAATGTTGTGATTGCATATCTTATTTTTGTAGGAGTTTACGCGGTTATTTCGTATGCCGTATACACATATCGCTATACCAAAGCGAAGAAAAGCCTGAAGTTGTATTACAATAATCTCAAAAAGCTTTCTTATCTCTATGAGAAAGAAGGCAAGAAATAGCCTGTTTATCAGCAGATTATTTAGTTGGTACAGGATTAGTGAGGAAACAATTATGACAAACCTGCTGGTTTTACGAGAACAATTAAGAAAATTTTATAGTAAGTATGAGTTGTATATTACACCGTTTAGCAAGTTTCTGCTGGCTCTGGTATCTGTTTTAATTATTAATGATGCCATAGGATATATGAGTATGCTCAAAAACATTGAAGTTGTTTTGGTTTTGGCGTTAATGTGCTCTTTCCTGCCAATGAATTTTATTGTACTGGTTGCTGCAGCGGTAACACTGGCGCATATTTACGCGCTGTCAATGGAGTGCGCAGCAGTGGTGCTGGCAGTGTTTTTGCTGTTGTTTATTCTGTACTTCCGCTTTTCGCCGCGTGATACATTGGCTGTGTTGTTTACACCCATTTGTTTTCTGCTTAAAATACCCTATGTAATGCCGATTGCAATGGGACTTGTAGGAGAGCCTATGTCTGTGGTATCAGTGGGAAGCGGTGTGATTGTATATTATACTGTGCATTATATGACAGAAAGTGCCTCCGTTTTAAGTACGTTTGAGGAAGATGGTACATTGCAGAAGTTCCGCTATGTAATTGATGGAATGATGGCAAATAGAACCATGTTTGTGGCAGTTATTTCCTTTGCGGTAACGCTGCTGATTGTGTATTTTATTCGAAGGCTGCGCGTGGATTATGCATGGACAGTTGCGATAATTACTGGTGCACTTGCCAATATTTTGATACTGCTGTTTGGAGATTTAATGTACAACACAAATCTTTCTATTCTAGGAGTAATAATAGGAAGCGTTATATCAGTATTATTAGTAAAAGTATTGGAGTTTTTTGTTTTCAATGTTGATTATTCAAGAACGGAGTTTGTACAGTTTGAGGACGACGAGTATTATTATTATGTTAAAGCTGTGCCCAAAAATACTGTGGCTGCACCTCAAAGAAAAGTTAAAACAATCCGTGTGCCGGATAAGACATTGAAACAGCAGAAGAGGGATTAGTGTTATATGGATATGATTTTTGACCGTTTAAGTTCATATTTTGTATCTTTATCTTTGCACGGACTTAACATTAGATGGGAGGATATAGTGGAGGTTATCATTATATCCTTTTTGGTGTATGAAATTATGGCATGGGTAAGGCATACAAAAGTATGGCTGCTTATGAAGGGTATTATTATTATATTAGTATTTATCCTTATGGCAATTTTATTTAAAATGCATACAATTATTTGGATTGCGGAAAATGTACTTAGTCTGGCGGTGATTGCAGTAATCGTGGTTCTGCAGCCGGAACTTAGAAGGGCATTGGAGGAATTGGGGCGGAAAAATTTCCTCTTAAATGTGGTTTCTTTTGATAAAGCGCCTGACGAACGGTTTTCGGATAAGACGGTGAATGACCTTGTAAAAGCGAGCTTTGAGATGGGCAAAGTGAAAACAGGGGCATTAATGGTAATTGAACAGAATGTATTGCTGACCGAGTATGAGCGGACGGGAATCGAAGTGGATGGTTTGATTTCAAGTCAGTTAATTATCAATATTTTTGAGCATAATACGCCGCTTCATGACGGCGCTGTTATTATCCGTGGTAATCGTATTGTGTCGGCGACTTGCTATCTTCCACTTTCAGACAATATGGCAATTAGTAAGGAACTTGGAACGCGCCATCGTGCAGCAGTTGGAATATCTGAGGTAACGGATGCATTGACAATTATTGTGTCGGAGGAAACAGGAAATGTCAGCGTTACTTATGAGGGAGAACTGTATCGTAATCTTGATGCAAATGGGCTGAAAGAAAAGCTTCATATGATTCAGAACAAAGAGGTGGAGGAAAAGAAGCGCAGGCTCTGGAAAGGTAGGGCGAAAGATGAAAAATAATTGGTTTCGCGTACTTGTCGGATTTGTTACGAATAATTTGGGGCTGAAAATTCTGGCAGTAATGATTTCATGTATCCTATGGTTTGTGGTAAATAATATTACTGACCCTTTAGAGGATAAGCCTTTCAATAATATACCAGTGGAGATTGTCAACAGTGATTTAATTACCAATGAAGGGAAAGTATATGAGGTGCTTGACGGCACAAACTTTGTTAATGTAAGATTAAGAGGAAAACGTTCTATTATTAGGGATATTACAAGAGATGATTTGCGTGCCGTTGCAGATATGGCAGAACTTACATTTATGAATACTGTAAGAATTGAAGTTTCTAGCAACAGAAATAATTCAGATTTGGAGTTCAAATGCAGTACAGAAAATTTAAAACTGTCCATTGAGAATATGATATCCTTTGAGAGAAGAATTAAAGTTTCCACAACGGGTACGCCAGAAGAAGGATATATTATTGGTGATGTATCACAGAGCCAGAATGTTGTCCGCCTTTCGGGCCCAGAATCTTTGATGAGTCAGATTGATCATGTGGAGGCAGTAGCAAATACAAATGGATATTCTTCAGATATTAATACTAGTGTCGATTTAAAGCTTTATAATAAGGAAGATAAAGAAATTAGAAGCGGCTCAATTAAGATGAATATTTCTACAATTACGGTAGGCGTAACGATTCTTCCGACAAAGGAAGTACCGCTGAATTTTACGGTTTCAGGAGAGCCGGAGCAGGGATATGTAGTCGGCACCAATATGAAGATAAGCCCAATGAGAGTCCTTTTAGCAGGACGTAAGACAACGCTTGATGCAATTAATAGTTTGGCAATTACTGATACAGCATTAAATTTGGAAGATAAAACGGAAGATTTCACGGCGGTCATTAATATTCGCAAATACCTTCCGACAGGCACGCGGTTTGCCGATGCGAATTTTGACGGCAATATCAGTGTTACAGTGGGGATTGAACCTTTGGTAACAAGAGATTTGGAGATACCATCTAGGAATTTTGCGGCAGGAAATGCGCCTGAAAACTTTGACGTAACGCTGCATGAATTTGAAGCAGATGAACCAAGACCATTCAAGATTCGGATATCAGGAACAAAAGCTGCCGTCGACGCTGTCAATCCAGATACCGTAATCGGTGTAGTGGATATGAATGCGATGCTTAAGGAATTGAATTTAGAAGAGTGGGTTGTAGGCGGTTACAGCGGTACTATTACGTTTAATCTGCCAGATAATGTAGAACTTGCAGAAGACTACAAACTAACGGTTGTAGTACAAGAGAAGGAAGATAATTACGAAAATCAAGATAATCACGAAAATCAAGATAATCAAGATAATCAGGAAAACCAAGAGAATCAGCATAATCAAGATAATCAGGAAAGCGAACAAGCAAATCAATAATATTTTGGAGGTAAACAATGGCTAGATTATTTGGTACAGATGGTGTGAGAGGGGTTGCGAATGATGAGTTAACGCCAATGCTGGCAATGCAGCTTGGGCAGGCGGGCGCATATGTCCTTTCGAAAGAGAAGGAGCATAAACCAACGATTATGGTAGGATGTGACACAAGGATTTCGGGGGATATGCTTGCCAATGCTTTAATGGCAGGCGCGTGTTCCGTAGGTGCAAATGTTGTCTATGTGGGAGTTATACCAACGCCGGCAATTGCTTATCTTACTAGAAAGTACCGTGTAGATGCGGGGGTGGTGATTTCTGCCTCTCATAATCCGGTGGAATTTAATGGTATTAAGTTCTTTGATGGAAACGGCTTTAAACTGCCGGATGCTTTGGAGGATGAGATTGAACAGTTGATAAAGAGTGGTATGAAGGACGTTCAGTTTCCGACAGGGGCGAGTATTGGGAAGATTAAGTACCGGACGGATGCAAGAGAGGAGTATATTAATCATGCTGTCAGGGCAGTTCATGTTGACTTGCGCGGTATGAAAATTGTGGTAGACTGTGCAGAGGGCGCGTCTTATTATACTTCTGTAGAAACGCTGAAAGAACTCGGTGCGGAGGTTGTGGCTATTCATAACAACCCTGATGGAACGAATATTAATGCAAATTGCGGTTCGACGCATATGGGAGAACTTCAGGCGCGGGTTGTATTTGAAAAAGCGGATGTTGGTCTTGCATTTGATGGGGACGCCGACCGGCTGCTTGCAGTGGATGAAAATGGTCATCAAGTGGACGGCGACGTTATTATGGCGATTGTTGGGAATCATATGAAGTCTAAAGGCGAGTTAAAGGATAATACCATTGTCGCTACGGTTATGAGTAACCTTGGATTTTTCTTGATGGGAAAAGAACAAGGGATTCATATTGAGCAGACTACTGTAGGTGATCGGTATGTGCTAGAGCGTATGGTGCAGATTGGATCGAATCTCGGCGGAGAGCAGTCAGGGCATATTATTTTCCTTGACGAAAATACAACAGGCGACGGCTTATTAAGTGCGTTGCATCTTTTGCAGGTAATGGTAGAAACGGGAAAGAAACTATCAGATCTGGCGGGCATTATGACGGTGCTGCCGCAAGCGCTGGTAGGTGCAAGAGTACCAAACCACAAGAAAGACAGCTATATGGAGTATACAGAAATTGCAACGGCAATTAAGCGTGTTAGTGAGAAGTTTGCGGAGGATGGCAGAGTATTAATTCGGCCTTCAGGAACAGAACCGTTAATTCGCGTGATGATAGAGGGAAAAGATCAAAAGCTGATAGAAAAAGAAGCAAAGGAATTGGCAGAGTTAATCCAGAATGTAATGCTGTAACACAACAGAGAAACGGTCACAGCATTTGCGGGCATGGAAGAACGCGGCAGGAAAATCGAAATTTGGAGGAAATAGATATGGTAAGTCAAAAAGTAACAATTAAGAATCCAACAGGACTGCATTTGCGTCCGGCAGGAATTTTGTGCAGAGAGGCGATGCAGTTTAGTTCCTCAATAACTTTTAAATTTCGTGGAGGTACGGCAAATGCTAAGAGCGTGTTAAGCGTGCTTGGTGCCTGTGTTAAAAGCGGAGATGAAATTGAACTTATCTGTGACGGTGATGATGAAGAGGAAGCGTTGAATGTGCTGGTTTTGGCAATTCAGGAGGGGCTTGGCGAATAAAAGATTGTGAAGCTGTTGTAATTGGTAAAACAGGAAATATGAATAGAATAGATATTCATGAGGAAAAATAAGTAATAGTTATACTAAGCGTCGAAAAGACTGACGCTTAGTATAACAATATGCACACAGCAGCACAAAGGAAAATTGCCGCTTTGCGGCGTGTGGCTGGCGCAACTGTACGGCAAATTTCTTTGTCGTGCAGTATACAATCGGTAGTAGTGAACCGGAAAGGTCTAATGATATGAAAAAGATAATTGTAACGGGTTGCAATGGACAGCTTGGACGTGCGATTAACGAAATTTACAACGCAGATAATGCATACGAGTGTATAAATACAGACGTTGCGGAGCTGGATATTACAAATATTGAAGCGGTAAATGCATTTGTTGGGGAAATAAAGCCGTACGCGATTATTAATTGTGCGGCGCATACAAATGTTAATGGCTGTGAAACCGATGTTGATAATGCATACAAGATCAATGCGATCGGGCCGAGAAACCTGAGTATTGCAGCAACAAGGAATCATGCAAAATTAATGCATATTTCTACAGATTATGTATTTGATGGGACTGCGGAAAGTCCTTATACAGAGTTTGATACGCCGAACCCAAAGGCAGTATATGGAATTACAAAACTTGCAGGGGAAAATTTTGTAAAGGAATTTGCAAAAGAGCATTTTATTATACGAACGGCATGGCTGTACGGCGATGGCAAAAATTTTGTGAAAACAATGCTTGGGCTGGCGGATCATCATGAAACAGTAACGGTGGTAGGAGATCAATTTGGCTCTCCTACCAGCGCCAGCGAGCTTGCGAAAGCGATTGCGTACCTTCTTCCCACGGATAATTTCGGGATTTTTCACGGTACATGCGAGGGGGCGACAAACTGGGCAGATTTTACACGTGAAATTTACCGTCTTGCCGGAAAGAAAACAACTGTGCAGACAGTAACAACGCAGGAGTACAATCAAAATGCGTCCGGCGTAATCGCACCGCGTCCGGCGTATTCTGTATTAGATAATTATATGTTAAGGCTTACATCAGATTACCGTTTCGCAGACTGGGAGGCAGCGATTGCGGAATATATCAAAGGATTATAATATTCGGTTATCATATCAAAAAGAGAGGATGAAAAGATGAACAATATTGCGTTAATTACTGGTATTACTGGACAAGATGGTTCGTATCTAGCAGAGTTTTTGTTGGAAAAGGGATATGAGGTGCATGGATTAATCCGCAGGCATAGTATTTCTAATACAATGCGAATCGATCACTTGATTCAGTCCGATTATTATAAGGTAAAATTTTTCCTGCATTTTGCAGATACAACAGATTCTTCTAATTTAATGCGGATTATTGGAGAAATCCGGCCTACGGAGGTATATAATCTAGCAGCACAGTCCCATGTAGGGGTATCGTTTGAAGTGCCAGAATATACGGCGGATGCAACCGGTGTCAGCACATTAAAGCTTTTGGAGGCAATTCGCGTAAATGGTGGAAACTGTCGTTATTATCAGGCTTCCACTTCAGAGTTGTTTGGAGGACTGCCAGAAACTGCGCCGCAGAGTGAATCGACACCTTTTTATCCCAAAAGTCCCTATGGTGCAGCAAAATTGTACTCCTATTGGATTACAGTAAATTATAGAGAATCCTATAATATGTTTGCGTGCAATGGTATTTTGTTTAATCATGAGTCGCCAAGGCGTGGGGAGAATTTTGTCACTCGAAAAATTACACTGGCAATTGCCAATATTGTTACAGGAAAACAGCAGAAACTTTCACTCGGCAATATGAATGCAAAGCGTGACTGGGGTTATGCAGGCGATTATGTTGAGGGAATGTGGTTGATGCTGCAGCAGAAGACACCAGGGGACTATGTGCTTGCAACAAATGAAACACATACTGTACGACAGTTTGTTGAAGCTGCTTTTGAGGAACTTGGAATTGCAATTCGCTGGGAGGGCGAGGGCGTCAATGAAAAAGGATATCACGCAGAAACGGGGCAGCTTTTAGTTGATGTAAATCCGGAGTTTTATCGTCCAGCAGAAGTGGAATTTTTATGGGGAAATCCTGCAAAAGCGGAAAAGGAACTGGGCTGGAAGCGCAAGGTAGATTTTAAAAAGCTGGTAGCAATGATGATGGATGCAGATTTAAAGCAGGTTGCAGGAATGTCTACCGCAGAGTATCGAAATAAAAAAATGGCAAAAACAGAAGAAAGGACAAGCAGTGATGAAGCAGTCGGATAAAATATATGTGGCAGGGCATAGAGGGCTGGTAGGCTCTGCAATTGTAAAAAACCTGAAATCGAAAGGGTATCAAAATATTATTGGGAGAACACATCAGGAACTGAACTTAACGAGTCAACAAGAAGTCAGGGATTTTTTTGCAAGTGAACAGCCGGAAATTGTTGTTTTAGCAGCGGCAAAGGTTGGAGGTATTAATGCCAACAATACCGCACCGGCGGACTTCGCATATGAAAATATGCAGATTCAATGCAATGTGATAAAGTGTAGTCATGATTTTCATGTGAAAAAGTTGCTGTTTCTGGGAAGCACGTGTATTTATCCGAAATTGGCGCCGCAGCCGATTCCGGAGGAGGCACTGCTGACAGGGCCGCTTGAGGAAACAAATGAAGCATATGCGATTGCTAAAATTGCGGGAATGGAGATGTGCCGCTTTTTTAAGCAGCAGTATGGTGATAATTTTATTAGCTGTATGCCGACAAACCTTTATGGACCGCATGATAATTATGATTTATCTGGTTCTCATGTTATGCCGGCAATGATTCGTAAATTCCATGATGCAAAAGTGAATAACAGTCCAACTGTTGAACTTTGGGGAACTGGAACACCGTTAAGGGAATTTCTCTATGTGGATGATATGGCAGATGCCTGTGTATTTTTGCTGGAAAATTACAATGGCGAGCGCCATGTTAATATTGGAACTGGAAAAGAAATCACGATTAAAGAACTTGCAGAAACGGTGCGGCGTGTTGTTGGATATCAGGGGGATATCATATGGAATGGCGATATGCCGGATGGTATGCCTAGAAAACTGACGGATGTTTCAAAGCTTCATGCACTAGGATGGAAGCACAAAATTGAATTGGAGGACGGAATAAAGCTTGCTTATCAATGGTTCCGTGAAAATGTTGGAGAAGCACGGCTTTAACATATTTGTAATTATGTACTACCTGCCTGAATAAGATGCAGTAAAATGCTCTTATTCTGTGCGCATAATATGGGGGAGGCAGGAATGGACTTAGACGATTCAAATAGAGTGGAAATTCTTGAAACAGCGACAGTTGTCTTGCTGAATATGGGATTCCCAGCAAGACAGAAAGGATACAGATATCTGCGGGAAGCTGTTTTGCTGGTGGCACAAGAACCTGTTTATATGGCATTGCTGACGAAAATGTTATATCCTAAGATTGCGAAATTATATGATACGACGGACAAGCAGGTGGAAAGAGCGATCCGAAGTACAATTGAGGCGGCGTGGAAATATGGAAATCATAAGGAATTAAATGAAGTATTCGGCGATTTAAGAGAACATAAAAGCGATAGACCTACCAATAAACAAGTGATAGGCAGACTAAAAGTGCGTATGGAAAATGAAATGTTAGAAAACGAATGGCTAAAAGAGAGTTTTCGTAAAATCCAAGAAAGCAGTCGGATTCGGGGAAGGTCATATTAAGTGCAATAGAGAATCTGGCGAAATGGAGGGAGAGTTGAATACGGATACAAAATTATTGAGTATTATTATACCTTGCTATAATGAAGAGCAGGCGATTCCACTGTTTTATCAGGAAACAATGAAGCAGGAGTTTTTTTTCCATGAAAAAGGTGTAGAATTAGAATTAATATTCGTAAACGATGGTTCGAAGGATGGAACGGTCGAGGCAGTAAAGGAGCTACATAAGCAGGATGAACGTGTGCATCTAATTTCTTTTTCGAGAAATTTTGGGAAAGAAGCAGCAATTTTTGCAGGGCTTGAGATGGCAAAAGGGGATTATACCGTGCTAATGGACGCTGATTTGCAAGATCCGCCTTCTATTTTACCAGAAATGTACAGCTATATTGAACAAGGATATGATTCCGTTGCAACAAGACGAGTGAATAGAATCGGAGAGCCACCGATTCGCTCTTTCTTTGCACGATGTTTTTATAGCTTAATGCAGAAAATATCAAAAACGGAAATTGTTGATGGAGCAAGAGATTATCGGTTAATGACCAGACAAGTGACAGACGCGATACTTTCTATGAAGGAGTATAACCGATTTTCGAAAGGGATATTTGGCTGGGTTGGTTATCAGACGAAATGGCTGGAATATGAGAATGTCCAGCGTGTCGCAGGCGAAACCAAGTGGTCATTCTGGAAATTGTTTTTATATTCGCTAGATGGAATTATGGCGTTTTCGACAGTACCGCTGTCAATTGCGTCGTTTTTTGGCATATTATTTTGTCTTGCAGCATTTATTTTTATGATTTTTATTTTTGTGCGTGCTTTGATTTATGGCGATCCTGTGGCGGGCTGGCCGTCAATGGTATGCATTATTTCGTTTATCGGAGGTGTGCAGCTTCTTTGTCTTGGTATAATGGGGCAGTATCTTAGCAAGTTGTATATGGAAGTAAAGAACCGACCGAAATATTTAGTGAAAGAACGGTTTTAGTTTGAATGTAAGGAACTGTGTGATTAATTCTTTCACAGTTCCTATGTAGGGTGCTATGATAAATTCATTTGATGCATATAAAGGGCTTATCAGCATTGTAGTTCCTGTGTATAATGCAGCGGCATTTTTAAAGGAAACCATTGCCTGTGTGCAGGCGCAGCGTTATTCAGATTGGGAACTTCTGCTGGTGGATGACTGCTCAAAAGATAACAGTTGTGATGTTATCTTAAATGCTGCAAAATCGGATCAGCGTGTGCGGCTGATTCAGCAGGAAAAGAATCAGGGAACAGCAGCGGCAAGAAATCGGGGGATTTTAGAAGCAAGAGGGCGTTTTTTGTGTTTTTTAGATGCGGACGATTTATGGGAAACGGATAAATTGGATCAGGAGCTTATGTTTTTGCTTGAAAAGGGTGCAAGTTTTGTGTTTACGGGATATGAGTTTGCGGATGAAAACGGAATTGGACTTGGGCGGATTGTTCATGTGCCGCAAACGATAACATACAATCAGGCACTGAAAAATACTACGATTTTTACATCAACTGTAATGATTGACCGTTCTTTGATACCAGACGAGGATATTGTAATGCCGCAGATTGCAAGCGAGGATACTGCTACATGGTGGCGGATTTTAAAGAAATATGGTATAGGTTACGGGCTGGATCAGAACCTTGTAAAATATAGAAGAAGTGCCGCAACGCTATCATCAAATAAGGCGGTTGCGGTGAAACGGATTTGGAATTTATACAGAAGGCAGGAGGGGCTTTCTTTATGGAAAAGCTTTTACTGCATGGGCTTTTGGGCTGTGCGTGCCGTATGCAGGCGGATATAATAGGCAATATGGCAGGCATTGTTAGGTTGGAGGCAGAAGGTGGGACGTTTAGAGGCAGCAAAAAGAACAATTATATTACAGCTTTCCCTTGTTGGGCTGGTGTTTCAAACGGCTGTCTATATTTATGTGTGGCAGCATGTATATAATGAAATAATGCAGCAAGGAATGTGGAGAAGTTTCCATGAAAAAGGATTTTATCTGTTGGCGGCGGTTTACTTTCTGTTAATTTTGTTTTTTACAGGAACATATGGCGGTTTGAAAATTGGTTATTTAAAGCCAATGGATGTCTTTTTTTCACAGGTGCTTTCTCTTGTATTTGTCAATGTAATATCTTATTTTCAGATTTCCTTGTTATCATTGGGGCTGGTAACGCCGTATCCACTGTTTCTTATGATGCTGGTGCAAATTGGGATATCGGCTGTATGGACATATATCAGCAATCGGCTATATCAACAGTTTTTTCCGCCAAAAAGGCTGCTGTTGATCAGCGGCTGCCGCTCGATTGATGATATTTTAGCAAAGTTTATGACGAGAAAAGATAAGTATCAGATTATTCGAAATGTGCGCGAGGAGGAGGGGCAGAAAGCACTCGAAAAAGAGATTGTATCAGGGTATGACGGCGTAGTTCTTTGGGATATTAATACAGCGCTTAGAAATAAATTGTTGAAATTTTGTTACAGCAGAGGCATTCGGATTTATATGATGCCCAAAATTCCGGATATTATGATCCAAGGCTCCGATCCCATACATTTGTTTGATACTCCGATTTTGCTGACGAGGGAGTATGCAATTACCATAGAGCAGCGTTTTGTAAAACGTATGATTGATATTGTTTGTTCTCTTCTTCTGTTATGTATTGCTTCGCCAATTATGCTAATTACGGCTGTTGCGATTAAGGTATGTGACAAAGGCCCTGTATTTTATAAACAGGTGCGTTGTACAAGGGATATGAAGGAATTTCAGATATTAAAATTCCGCAGTATGCGTACCGATGCTGAGAAAGACAATGTTCCTAGACTTGCCACAAAAAATGACAGCCGCATTACGCCAGTTGGAAAATTTATCCGCAAAGTACGGATTGATGAACTGCCGCAGTTGTTTAATATTTTAAAGGGGGAGATGTCCTTTATTGGGCCAAGACCAGAGCGGCCGGAAATAATACAGCAGTATCAAGAACATATGCCAGAGTTCACTTTCCGCACAAAGGTGAAAGCAGGTCTTGCTGGTTATGCGCAGGTGTATGGTAAGTATAATACAACGCCTTATGATAAGCTGAAACTGGACTTATTTTATATAGAAAATTACAGTGTGTGGCTTGATTTGAAGCTAATGCTTTTAACCTTAAAAATTCTGTTTCAGCCGGACAGCACGGAGGGCGTAGAAGAAAATCAGGTGACTGCAGCAAAGAATAAGGAAAGTGCATTGCAGAAAGAAGAGATT